>NZ_JBHWYR010000014.1:0-90928 GCF_042728695.1 Bacillus sp. NPDC060175 | reverse complement strand
TATTATATTTTAATATATAATATTAAATGATTTACTAACATCAAGGAGGGTACATATGAAGATGAAGAGGGGTATTACCACTTTATTATCTGTAGCCGTTCTTTCTACATCGCTTGTAGCATGTTCAGGAACAGCTGAGAAAACAGTGGCAAAAGAAGAAAAAGTAAAATTAACAGACCAGCAATTGATGGCTGATTTATGGTATCAAACAGCTGGTGAAACGAAAGCACTATACTACCAAGGATATAATATTGGTCAATTGAAGCTTGATGCAGCTCTTGCAAAAGGCACAAACAAAAAACCTGCTATCGTACTTGATTTAGATGAAACTGTTTTAGATAACAGTCCTCATCAAGCAATGAGCGTAAAAACAGGAAAAGGCTATCCTTATAAATGGGACGATTGGATTAATAAGGCTGAAGCTGAAGCTCTTCCAGGCGCAATTGATTTCTTAAAATATACAGAGTCTAAAGGTGTAGATATTTACTACATCTCAAATCGTAAAACGAATCAACTAGATGCAACAATTAAAAACCTTGAGCGCGTAGGTGCTCCTCAAGCAACGAAAGAACACATACTACTACAAGACCCGAAAGAAAAAGGGAAAGAAAAGCGTCGTGAACTTGTTTCTCAAACACATGACATCGTCCTATTCTTCGGTGACAACTTATCTGATTTCACTGGTTTTGATGGGAAATCTGTAAAAGATCGCAATCAAACAGTCGCAGATTCAAAAGCACAATTTGGTGAGAAATTCATCATTTTCCCTAACCCAATGTATGGCGATTGGGAAGGCGCTTTATATGACTATGATTTCAAAAAATCAGATACAGAAAAAGACAAAATTCGTCGTGACAACTTAAAATCATTTGATACAAAATAAAAAAGAGGATGGCTTTCGCCATCCTCTTTTATTGCGTATTTCTTGTTAAAGGTAAAATAAACACTTCTACACGTCTATTTTTCGCTTTTCCTTCTGGCGTATCATTTGGTGCAATTGAACGGTATTCTCCGTAACCAATTGCACTAAATTTTTCTGGTTGCAATTCTTTATTTTGGAGTAACACCTGCATAAAATTAACTGCACGCTGTGTACTTAACTCCCAGTTTGATGCAAACTGAGCATTTGCAATAGGAACAGTATCTGTATGACCAGACACTGTAATTTCACGAGGTGATGCTGAAACAAGTAAGCTAGACATCTCCTTTGCAATCCCTAATGATTCCAATTTCACATCCGCTTTCCCTGAGTCAAATAATACATTTTCTAATATTGTTAACATTAATCCCTTTTCAGTTAAATCTGTTTTAAAAGAAGAAGATAATTGGTTCTCATTAATATATTGATCAATCTTTTTTTGTAATACTTTCAACTCATCCATTTCTTTTTTTTCTTTGGCTCTAGCTTCTTCTTGTTTTTTTATTTGTTCTGCCTCAAGACTACTTGCCGATAACTCTTTCTCTTCATTCGGCTTTTGATCACTTAAAAACTCTTTATTTCCTGTTCCACCTGCTAGTTCACTTCGAAAAGCTACTGCCATCTGTTTAAATTTCGCAGCATCTATACTACTCATTGCAAATAAAACAATAAACAAAGCAAACAACAACGTTAGCATATCAGAATACGGAATTAACCAAGTTTCATCAATATGCTCTTCATGTTTTTTCTTTTTGCCTCTTCTATTTTTCTTACTCCGCATTTTTTTCCGCTCCTTTTTCTAGCTTCTTACGCTCAGTTGCAGAAAGCGCACCTAAAATGCGGTTTTTCATAATAAACGGATATGTACCTTCTTGTAACATTAATAAACAATCAATAATTAAACGTTTCTTCTCTAATTCAGCAGCAGACTTTTGCTTCAATTTGTTTGCAAATGGATGCCATAATACGTAACCTGAAAAAATACCAAAAATCGTTGCAATAAACGCACCTGAAATAGCATGTCCTAACTTGTCAATATCAGTTAAATTACCAAGAGCAGCTACAAGACCAATAACAGCACCTAAAACCCCTAATGTAGGTGCATATGTACCTGCTTGTGAGAAAATAGCAGCTCCTTTTGCATGCCTCTCTTCAATTGCTTCTAATTCGGCTTCTAAAATTTGTTCTAAATCTTCCGCAGATACACCATCAATAACAAATTTCATACCACGCAAAAGAAATTCATCTTCAATTTCATCTAATTGTTGCTCTAAAGACAAAATACCGTATTTTCTACTCTCAGATGTCCAATGAACAAATAATTCTAGCAATTGTTCATAACTTAAATCTTTTTTATTTGAACCAAAAAGAACTTTAAATAATTTTGGAACTCTTTTTAGTTGATTCATCGGAAATGCAATACACACTGCAGCAAATGTACCGACGAAAATAATTAGTGCTGCGGCAGGATTTAGTAAGGCTGTTATGTCAGCGCCCTTGACGACCATCCCTACGACTACCGCTAATACTCCTAAAATGATTCCAATAATTGTTGCAAAATCCATTCCCATTCACTCCTAGTCTATACAAGAAGTCTTTTATTCTCGATAATCGCTACATCTTCTTATATACATATATTACATAAAAAATGCACTTCATGAAAGATAAGAAATGAATTATATGAAAAAATACTACATTTTCACACATTTTCTGACATTTTCTTTGCATTTCTATTACGTTACGACTCTTATATTTCTTTTTCAACAAACTAAACTTATAATAAAAACGATACATATTTTATTAAGAAAGGACTGTGATTACAGGGCATCATGAAAAAAATAATAATTATTTCTGCCGCTACTATTGTAATCGGTATCACATCTTTCGCTTACTTTGGTTCTAAATCACCACTGCAAAATGAGGCGAAAGCTGTCGAAAGTCAAAAACATAGTAACCATCCAAAAGAAGAGATTCCTGCTTTTCCAAAAGCTGATCATAATGCAAAGAAACTAGATGATAATTTTTCCGTTGTAACAAATCCAGATTCTGCTCTTGTATTAGTCAATAAACATCGTAAATTACCAAATGGGTACATTCCAGAAGATTTAACGAAACCGAACGTACCATTTACTAGTCCAAAAGATAAAGAGAAAACATTGCTTCGCAAAGATGCTGCAGACGCTCTTGAAAAAATGTTCCAAGCAGCCAAAGAAGAAGGTTTAGAACTTACAGCAGTTTCAGGTTACCGTTCTTACAAACGCCAACAGTCATTACATAATACATATATTAAACGCCAAGGAAAAGCTGAGGCTGATTCGGTAAGTGCAATTCCTGGAACAAGCGAGCATCAAACTGGTCTAGCAATGGATATTAGCTCAAAATCTGCTAAATTCCAATTAGAACCAATCTTCGGAGAGACAGCAGAAGGAAAATGGGTTGCAGAACATGCCCATGAGTTCGGATTTGTCATTCGTTATTTAGAGGATAAAACAGAGACAACAGAGTATTCATACGAACCGTGGCACTTACGCTACGTTGGCAATCCATATGCCGCATACATATATAAGCACCATCTAACATTAGAAGAGGCAATGAAGGACAAAAAATAAGAGAGCGAATCGCTCTCTTATTTTTCTTTTATTCTATTATTGTAATAATTTCTTCCATTCCTCAGGCCACGGTTCGCCTCTTCCAGTTTTTTTCGATGCTTGGACCATCATACCGCGTCCAACTAAACAAACTTCTCCTTCTGCATTTTTGACCATATAGTGTAAATCTAAAGAGGAGTTCCCAACCGCTCCTGCCTTTACATATATTTTCAACTGCTCATCAAAATAAATTTGTTTAATAAAATTGCATTGTAAATCTGCAACAACGATCATCGTTTCTGAAGATTCATGTGTCCATTCTTGCATAAATCCAAGTTCTTTAAACAATGCGATACGAGCTTCTTCAAAATATGTAAAAGCAACGACATTATTTACATGTCCAAACATATCTACTTCACCAAAACGAACTTTGACAGGATTATAAAATGAAAAACCACTCTCCCATTGCTCAAAGTCTTCAATATAAGAAATTCTCTTCATCGTTCCCTCTCCTTTTCGCCTTTAAAATAAACAGAATAAACAGAAATATAAAGTTATAAATATTGCCTCTTCAACATGAAGAGGCAATATTTATTAATAGTTATTGTCGCTACCAAAGAAATCTTTGAACGATTGAATTGTTGTATCACGGTTTAATGCTGCAATTGAAGTTGTTAATGGAATACCTTTCGGACATGATTGCACACAGTTTTGAGAGTTACCACAGTTTGCAAGTCCTCCATCACCCATAATTGCACGCAAGCGATCTGCTTTATGCATTTCACCAGTTGGATGCGAGTTAAATAAACGCGCTTGTGAAAGCGGTGCTGGTCCAATAAAGTCAGACTTACTGTTTACGTTCGGACATGACTCTAAGCAAACACCACATGTCATACATTTCGAAAGTTCATATGCCCATTGACGCTTTTTCTCTGGCATTCTTGGACCTGGTCCTAGGTCGTACGTACCGTCGATTGGAATCCAAGCTTTAACACGTTTTAACGCGTTAAACATACGGCTACGGTCAACTTGTAAGTCACGTACAATCGGGAATGTCTTCATCGGCTTTAAGCGAATTGGTTGTTCTAACTGGTCAATAAGAGCTGTACATGATTGACGTGGTTTTCCGTTAATCACCATCGAACAAGCACCACATACTTCTTCTAAACAGTTCATATCCCATGCAATCGGAGTCGTCTGGTTTCCTTTTGAATCAACAGGATTACGACGAATTTCCATCAGTGCCGAAATAATATTCATATTTGGACGATATGGAATTTCAAACTCTTGGTCAAACTCTTGTGCATCTGGTCCATCTTGTCTCGTAATGATGAGGCGGATTGTTTTCTCAGACATGTTGCTTATCCCCCTTCTCTTCACCCTTAGCAGCTACATCATGTTTTGAGGAATAGTCACGTTTACGTGGTTTAATTAATGAAACATCCACTTCTTCGTAATGGAATGCTGGTGCCTTTCCTTCTCCCTCAAATTTCGCCATCGTAGTTTTTAAGAAGTTTGCATCATCACGATTTGGGAATTCTGGTTTGTAATGCGCCCCGCGGCTTTCATTACGGTTATATGCTCCAATTGTAATAACACGCGCTAACTCAAACATATTTGCAAGTTGGCGTGTAAATGAAGCACCTTGGTTACTCCATCTTGCTGTATCGTTAATGTTAATGCGTTTGTAACGCGCCATTAACTCTTCAATTTTCGCATCTGTTTCTAATAATTTTTTATTTTCACGAACTACTGTAACGTTATCTGTCATCCATTCTCCAAGCTCTTTATGAAGAACATACGCATTTTCGTTACCATCAAGCGCTAAAATATTGTTAAATTTCTCTGTTTCGATTAATTCATTTTGCTCATATACAGTAGATGAAACAGCATCAGATGATTTAGAAAGACCTTTCATATACTCAATTGCGTTCGGTCCTGCTACCATACCACCGTAAATTGCTGATAATAGTGAGTTCGCACCAAGGCGATTACCACCGTGCATAGAATAATCACACTCACCTGCTGCAAATAAACCTGGAATACTTGTCATTTGTTTATAATCAACCCATAATCCGCCCATTGAATAGTGAACCGCTGGGAATATTTTCATTGGTAGTTTACGAGGATCATCACCTGTAAATTTTTCATAGATTTCAATAATTCCACCAAGTTTAATATCTAGTTCTTTCGGATCTTTATGAGAAAGATCTAAGTACACCATGTTTTCACCGTTAATACCTAGTTTTTGCTCTACGCAAACATCAAAGATTTCACGCGTTGCAATATCACGAGGTACAAGGTTTCCGTAAGCTGGATATTTTTCTTCTAAGAAGTACCATGGCTTACCATCTTTATATGTCCAAACACGTCCACCTTCACCACGTGCAGATTCACTCATAAGACGTAACTTATCGTCTCCAGGAATTGCCGTTGGATGGATTTGAATGAACTCACCGTTCGCATAATATGCACCTTGTTGATATACAGCAGACGCTGCTGTACCTGTATTAATAATAGAGTTTGTTGATTTTCCAAAGATGATACCAGGGCCCCCTGTTGCCATAATTACGGCATCAGCTTGGAAACTTTTTATCTCCATAGTTTGTAAGTCTTGCGCGACGATTCCTCGGCACACACCTTCATCATCCACAACAGCTCGTAAGAAATCCCAACCTTCATATTTCGTTACAAGTCCTGCTACTTCATGACGACGTACTTGCTCATCTAATGCATATAGTAATTGTTGACCAGTTGTTGCGCCAGCAAATGCTGTACGGTGATGTTGTGTTCCACCGAAACGACGGAAATCAAGAAGTCCTTCTTCCGTACGGTTGAACATAACACCCATGCGGTCCATTAAATGAATAATACCAGGTGCTGCATCACACATCGCTTTAACTGGTGGTTGGTTCGCTAAGAAGTCCCCACCATAAATTGTATCGTCAAAGTGGATCCATGGAGAATCCCCTTCACCTTTTGTATTTACGGCACCGTTAATTCCACCTTGGGCACATACAGAATGTGAACGTTTTACTGGTACTAAAGAAAATAGTTCAACATTCACTCCTGCTTCTGCCGCTTTAATCGTTGCCATTAAGCCGGCCAAGCCACCGCCGACTACTATAAGTTTCCCTTTCATGCTCTCCCACTCCTTACTGGTTTGCTAGCTGTGGATCGATGAACGCTAATAATGCACTCACACCTACATAAGATAGACCTAAGAAAATAGCTAATGTTACATAAGTAGAGATTCTTTGTGAACGTGGAGATACTGTAATTCCCCAGCTTATGCAGAATGTCCATAGTCCATTTGCAAAGTGGAAAATTGTTGAAACAACACCAACTAAATAGAAACCAAACATAAATGGGTTGTTTAAAATATCTGCCATCATATCATAGTTTACCTCTTTACCTAACAATGCTTGAATACGAGTTTCCCAGACGTGCCAAGAAATGAAGATCAGCGTAACGATACCTGAAATTCGTTGGAAGACGAACATCCAGTTACGGAAATAGCCGTAAGATACCGCATTGTTCTTAGCTGTAAATGCAATATATAAGCCATATATAGCATGGTACAGTATAGGTAAAAAGATGATGAAAATTTCTAGCGCATACCGGAATGGAAGGAGCTCCATAAAGCCTGCAGCTTTGTTAAAAGCCTCTGCTCCTCTTGTTGCAAAGTTGTTTACAATTAAATGTTGCGTCAAAAAGACACCAACCGGGATGACCCCCATTAATGAGTGCCACTTACGAAACGTATACTCGCGGCCTTTCATGTCCCCATTACCCCCTTGAATGTTTGACTGCTGTTTTCAGATTAATTTACAACAATAATGTTTTTTCACTATTGGCATAAGAAAAACTGAAAAAATTATTCAAAATATTTCAGCATAATTTGATTCCAAGTTCATTTTACCCCTATTTTTGTCGAAGCGTCAAGAAAACGTATACATAATTTGCATATAATTTGCCAATTCTTTTTTTCTTCTTATATATTCAGATTTCCCCTAAGAAAAATCTGTTTTTATAAATGAAAAATGTTATATAATAAGCCCTATAGAAAGAGGGGAATATTGTGAGCAAAAATACAATCGATATAACATCTTTAGAAGATGTTTCATTGAACGCCTTCGCTTATGAATTGCTACGTGAAGAATTACTACCTGATTTAATTGGTAACGATTTAGATGGTATTTTATACTGGGCCGGTAGAAACCTTGCGAGAAAATATCCGCTAGAAACAATTGAAGAAGTCATTCAGTTTTTTGAAAAAGCTGGTTGGGGTACTTTAAGCATCATTGAACATAAACGTCGTGAAATGCAGTTTCAACTTAAAGGTACACTTATTACTGAGCGTCAAAAACAAAAAAGGCATTCATCTTATCAATTAGAAGCTGGATTTATCGCCGAGCAAATTCAAAGACAAAGAAACGTCGTTGCAGAGTCCTATGAGGAACAGAAAAAACGTTCAGACTCTATTACATTTCTTGTTAAATGGGATATAAAAGATCTCATTGAAGTGTAGCATCTACTTACAGTCAACTAGACATATAAGTTTAGTTGACTTTTTTGTATATTCATTTAGGTGCGTTTATTTTAAATCTTCAGAAATTATATCAAAAAACAGAAGACATTGTAAACTACAACGTCTTCTTATCTGTTAAATAAGTATAAATTGTCTCCGCTACATTTTTCGGCATACCCGCTTCGACAAATTCCGATATGGAAGCTTCTTTCATCTTTTTTAATGAACCAAAATGTTTTAGCAATACTTTTTTTCGTTTATCACCGATTCCTGGAATTTCATCCAACGCGGATTGAATAACAGATTTCCCGTGTAATTGACGATGGAATGTAATTGCAAATCGATGTACTTCATCTTGAATGCGCTGCAATAAATAAAACTCTTGGCTATTCCTCGTAAGCATAACAGGCTCAGGCGGATCCCCAATAATTAAATGTGATGTTTTATGTTTTTCATCTTTTACAAGCCCAGCCATTGGAATATATAATCCAAGCTCGTTTTCAAGAACATCACTTGTAGCCGTGAGATGTCCTTTTCCCCCATCGATAATTATTAAATCTGGCAAAGGTAAATTTTCCTTTAATGCTCTCGTATAACGGCGTCTCACAACTTCCCTCATAGACTCGTAATCATCTGGCCCTTGGACCGTTTTAATTTTATATTTCCGATATTCTTTCTTCGCTGGTTTCCCATCGATAAAAACAATCATTGCTGAAACAGGATTTGTTCCTTGAATATTTGAATTATCAAACGCTTCAATACGATAGGGTGTTTCAATCCCTAGTTGCTTTCCTAGATTATCAACAGCTTTAATCGTCCGTTCTTCATCACGTTCAATTAAGTGAAATTTCTCTTCTAGTGCAATTTTTGCATTTTTATTTGCTAATTCCACAAAATCTTTTTTCTTTCCACGCTTCGGCTGTGTCGCTTCAACTTCTAAAAAGCGCTCTACTAATTCTGAATCTATACTTCCTGGAACAACAATTTCCTTCGGCTTGAAATGACTACTGTTTTCATAAAATTGACCGATAAAAGTTAAAAAACCCTCTTCAGGTTCATCATATATCGGGAACATGGAAACATCGCGCTCAATTAACTTTCCTTTTCGAACGAAGAAAACTTGAACACACATCCAGCCTTTATCAACTGCATACCCAAACACATCACGATCCACTAAATCACTCATAATCATCTTTTGCTTTTCCATAATTGCATCAATATGAGCAATTTGATCTCGCAACTCTTTCGCCCGTTCAAATTCTAGTTTCTCTGAAGCCTCATACATCTTCGTTTCTAATTCTGAACGAATTTCTTTATGCCCACCGTTTAAGAATTTAATAATTTCATCAACAATTTCTTTGTTTTGCTCATCCGGTACTTCTTTCACACAAGGTGCTAAACATTGACCCATATGATAATACAAGCAAACTTTATCTGGCATATTTGAACATTTACGAAGTGGATACATACGATCTAATAATTTCTTTGTTTCATGTGCCGATTGCGCATTTGGATAAGGCCCAAAGTACTTTCCTTTATCCTTTTTTACATTTCGCGTAATGAGTAAGCGCGGCTGTTTTTCAGCTGTAATTTTAATGAAAGGATATGTTTTATCATCTTTTAATTGAATATTATATTTTGGATCATATTTTTTTATTAAATTTAACTCTAAAATAAGAGCCTCCAAATTTGAGGAAGTCACAATATATTCAAAATCAACAATTTCTCCAACAAGCCGAAGTGTTTTCCCATCATGTGAACCAGTAAAGTACGAGCGCACACGATTTTTGAGTACCTTTGCTTTTCCAACATATATAACCGTTCCCTGCTTATCCTTCATTAAATAACAACCAGGTTGATCGGGCAAAATTGCTAACTTCTCTTTTAAATGCTCGTGCACTCGTCTCCCTCCATTTCTACATGCTTATCATTTTTATTTTCACATAAAAACATACTATGTCAAAACACCCAACATACGTTCTTTTATTGTAACGGAAAGGTTGTAAAAAAGAAAATAAAAAAAGCTACCAAATGGTAGCTTCTTTATTTTAGAAGTGTTTAGAAACTAATTCTACTAACGCTTCTTTCGGTTTATATCCTAACGCTTGATCAACTACTTTACCGTCTTTTAATACGAAAAGAGCTGGAATACTCATTACTTCGAATTGACGAGCAGTTTCTTGATTTTCATCAACGTCCACTTTTACTACCTTTACTTTCTCGCCTAACTCTGAATCGATTTCCTCTAATACAGGAGCGATCATTTTACAAGGTCCGCACCAAGGCGCCCAGAAATCTAATAATACAACACCTTCGCTAGTTTCAGCTGCGAAGCTTTGGTCATTTGCATTTATAATTGCCATTTTATTTCCTCCTTCAAGTATATTCTACCAAGAGTATATCATTAACTTTTATACGTGGCGAATATTATGTATCGTTATGTATTGTAACAAAAAAATGTTCCTTTATACTATATAAAAATATGGATGAAATACTAAAAAGATGAGAGACAGGGGATCTCTCACCTTCTTCTATATATAGGGGTACTTCACTTGGAACTCAAGGGTACTCAAATCATGAATGTACTTTTAACTTTTTAAACTCTTCTGTTAAAAGAGGTAATACTTCAAATAGATCACCGACAATACCGTAGTCAGCTACCTTGAAGATACTCGCTTCTGGATCTTTGTTAATCGCAACGATTATTTTTGAGTTAGACATACCAGCTAAATGCTGAATCGCACCAGAAATTCCGCATGCAATGTATAAGTCTGGTGTAACAACTTTACCTGTTTGACCAATTTGTAATGAGTAATCACAATACTCAGCGTCACAAGCACCACGAGATGCTCCAACAGCGCCGCCTAATACGTCAGCTAACTCTTTCAATGGTTTAAATCCTTCTTCACTCTTCACACCGCGTCCGCCAGCGATAATAACTTTCGCTTCAGAAAGATCAACACCTTCTGCCGTTTTACGGACAACGTCTTGAATGATTGTACGTAAGTCTTTCACATCAACTGTAATAGAAGACGCTTCACCTGTGCGAGATTCATCTTTTTCAAGAGTTGCGATATTATTTGGACGCACTGTCGCAAATAATATACCATTTGTTACAATCTTCTTCTCGAATGCTTTACCAGAGTAAATTGGACGAGTGAAGATAACATTTCCACCTTCAACTTCTAAAGCCGTCACGTCAGAAACTAAACCTGCTTCAAGCTTCGCTGCTAATTTTGGCGATAAATCTTTACCAAGTGCTGTATGTCCAAATACAATACCTTCTGGTTTTTCTTCAGCATATACAGCTAAAAACGCTTGTGCATAACCATCAGACGTATATGATTTTAATTTATCATTTTCAACTGTCACAACGCGATCTGCACCGTAATGAATCAATTCATTTGCAAAAGAGGCCACGCTGTCTCCAACTAGAAGACCTACCACTTCACCGCCTTCTGCAATTGTTTTTGCTGCTGCTACCGCTTCAAACGAAACGTTACGTAGTGATCCGTCACGAACTTCACCCATTACTAATACTTTACGAGCCATAGATTTTCCCTCCTGCATATATAATTTCGTATTTTATTAGATTACTTTCGCTTCTGTATGGAGCAACGATACAAGTTCTTTTACTTGATCTTGCAGCTCGCCTTGTAACACTTTTCCTGCATCTTTCTTAGGAGGCAAATAGATTTCAATTGTTTTTGTCTTTGCTTCCACATCATCTTCTTCTAAATCTAAATCATCTAATTCTACTTCTTCTAGCGGCTTTTTCTTCGCTTTCATAATACCTGGAAGCGATGGATAACGAGGTTCATTTAAACCTTGTTGCGCTGTGACTAAAACTGGTAATGATGTTTCAATAACTTCTG
Source organism: Bacillus sp. NPDC060175 (assembly GCF_042728695.1). Lineage (NCBI taxonomy): Bacteria > Bacillati > Bacillota > Bacilli > Caryophanales > Bacillaceae > Bacillus > Bacillus sp. NPDC060175. The sequence goes on along the minus strand of NZ_JBHWYR010000014.1, from coordinate 79,015 downwards.
TATCACCTTCAACATCACGCTCAATTTTCACGTTTGTACCATCAATTTCAAGTTTTGTAATTGTCGTTACGTATGGGATATTTAACGCTTCAGCTACGCGTGGACCAACTTGTCCAGACGCTCCGTCAATCGCAACGTTCCCGCCTAAAATTAAATCTACTTCTTTATCTTTCAAATATTCAGCAAGTACTTTTGCTGTCGTGAACTGGTCACCATTTTCAACATCATCTTCAATATTAATTAACACCGCTTTATCGCAGCCCATCGCTAATGCAGTACGAAGCTCTTTCTCACTATCTTCGCCACCAACTGTTACGACAGTAACCTCTCCACCTTGTGCATCTCTTACTTGAATTGCTTCTTCAATCGCATATTCATCGTAAGGGTTGATGATGAATTCCGCTTCGCCATCGTAAATTGCACCGTTTTTAATTACGATTTTTTCTTCTGTATCAAATGTTCGTTTCATGAGTACGTAGATGTTCATTTCATTTACCCCCTTATTTTTCAGAAAGATTCTATCAATTTTAAAATTCTGTTAATTTATATTAAAAAAATAATTGAACTACCTGCCACTAAATGAAGGCTTACGTTTTTCTAAAAACGCTGCTACACCTTCTCTTCCATCTTCACTCGTAAATACTTCACCAAAAATCTGTGATTCACGTTGTACACCTTCATAATAATGAGACGATTTCGTCGTTTGCAATAACTCTAGTACAGCACGAGTTGTTGCTGGACTTTTTCCAGCAATTTGTTTTGCAACTTTAAGCGTATCATCTAAAAACGATTCTTCAGAGAACAATCCGTTAACAAGTCCCCATTTTAATGCTTCAGCACCAGTAATTGGCGTACTTGTTAACATCATTTCACAAGCTTTCGCTTTCCCAACATAACGTGGTAAGCGTTGTGTACCTGCAAAGCCAGGAATTAATCCAAGTGTCAATTCAGGCAAACCAAGTTTTGCACTTTCAGTAGCAAAGCGCATGTGGCAAGACATAGCAAACTCAAGGCCGCCGCCAAGTGCCGCTCCATGAATTGCCGCAATAACTGGTTTTGAACATTTTTCTACGCGCTCAAACGTAACTTGTCCAAGTTGCGCTAATTCTGTCGCTTGCTTCGCTTCAGTAACAGATGTAAATTCTTTAATATCTGCTCCTGCTGAGAAGAAACGTCCTTCCCCATGAAGAACAACAACACGAATGTTATCATCCTTTTCCACTTGATCGATTAATTCAGTAACGTCATGCATAACTTGTGAAGACATCGCATTAGCTGGAGCATGATTTAACGTCGCCACCGCGATATGATCTTCAACTTTTACAGATAGGAATTTCAACATGATCCCTCCCATTATTGACGATAACCACAAGCTGCAATAAGTAGCCCATGTACCGTTTTTGAAAGTGCGACCAGATCATACTTATGATCGCTCATTACCCAATTGGTCACAACTTCATCTACTGTTCCAAAGATCATTTGTCTTGCCACGCGAACATTTAAATCCGCCTGAAATTCACCTTGCTTTATACCTGTCTCTAAAATCTCATCCATAACTTGTAAGTAGCCTTTTAATACTTCATTTATTTTAAGGCGCAAGTCTTGATTGGACTGCCTTAGTTCTAATTGCGTAACGATAGCAAGAGGATCATTTTGTGACAACAGCAAGAAGTGCGTTTCTACCAACATGAATAACTTCGCTACAGCGCTTTCAATTCCTGCTATTTTTTGACGAATTGTTTCAACAAATTCTCCCATCTTCTCTTGGAATAAGGATATTAATATATCTTCTTTATTTTTAAAATATAAATAAATCGTGCCATCAGCTACTCCTGCTTGCTTTGCAATTTTAGAAACTTGCGCTTGATGGTATCCATTCTCCGCAATCACAATGACTGCTGCATCAATAATTTGATTGTATTTCGGTCTATTTTTCTTCACTTTACTGTCCCCTTCAAGAAGATGACTGAATGAATAGTCATTCATATTCTTATAATACTGACTATTTAGAAAAGTGTCAATCCTATTTTTTCAAAAAGAAAGGGCCTTAGCCCGTTTGCTCATCCTCATTCTTTCTCTTCTCTTCATCTATTAGGACACGGCGTAAAATTTTTCCGACTGTCGTCTTCGGCAACTCACTTCTAAACTCATATACTTTCGGGACTTTATAAGCTGCTAAATATTTACGTGCAAACTGATCTAATTCTTCTTCAGAACATTCTACGCCTTCTTTCAAAACAACAAACGCTTTTACAGTTTCCCCTCGATACGGATCAGGAACACCGATTGTTACCACTTCTTGCACCTTTTCGTGTTCATATAACACTTCTTCTACTTCACGAGGATATACGTTAAAACCACTAGCAACAATCATATCTTTCTTACGATCTTTCACATAGAAAAAGCCATCCTCATCCATGTATCCTACATCACCTGTATGAAGCCAGCCATCTTGCAATACAGCTGCCGTTTCTTCTGGCTTATTCCAATACCCTTTCATAATTTGTGGGCCCCTTACAACAATTTCACCAATTTCACCCGGAGGTAATGCCTCTCCTGTTTCAAGTGACATGATGATTGCCTCTGTATCTGGCCACGGTACCCCAATACTTCCCAGAACTCGTTTTTCCCACAAAAAATTCCCATGTGTAACTGGTGATGACTCAGTTAATCCATAACCTTCTACTAATTTACCACCTGTAACTCTCTCAAACTCCTCCTGTACTTCTACAGGAAGCGGTGCAGAACCACTAATACAAGCCTGAATTGAAGAAATATCATATTCTTTTAAAAGAGGACTATTTAATAGAGCAATGTAAATAGTTGGTGCTCCTGGAAATAGTGTAACTTTATGTTTCTTAATTGCTTCAAAAACCATTTTCATATCAAATTTCGGAATAAGCACCATTTTATATCCTTGCATAATACTTAAATTCATTACAGCTGTCATCCCGTACACATGAAAAAACGGAAGAACACCAAGAATTACCTCTTCTCCTTCTTTACAATTATATAACCAATGTGCGCCCATTAAAGTGTTCGAAACGAGGTTTTTATGCGTTAACATAACCCCTTTTGGAAACCCTGTCGTTCCCCCTGTATACTGCAAAAGGGCTAAATCATTTTCAGGATCACATGGAACTTCAACATTAGTACTACTTTCCCTTTCTACCGATTTCCAAAGATGAATCGTTTCGCTTTCCGACACATTCACAACAAGATTTGCCTGCTTTTTTTGTACAAATGGATAAAGTAAATTTTTAGGAAATGGTAAAAAATCTGCAATACGGGTTACGATAATGTGCTCAAGCTTTGTTGCAGTTTGAACGTTAGTAACTCTCGGAAACACTAAATCAAGGCAAAGAATAACTTTTGCCCCTGAGTCATGAAGTTGGTACTCAAGCTCTCTTTCTGTATAAAGAGGATTCGTTTGTACGACAATCCCTCCCGCAAGCAAAGTACCATAATAACCAATTACAGATTGCGGACAATTTGGTAACATAATCGCAACTCTATCGCCTTTTTCAATACCAAGCCTTTGAAGGTAATTCGCAAATTTCTTTACCTTGTCATGGAAATCTGAAAATTTAACATCTTTACCTAAAAAGTGAAGCGCTTTCTTTTCTGGATAACGAGCAGCCATTTTCTCTAAATATCTATGAAGTGGCTGAATATCATAAGAAATTGTCCCTGGAATTTCATCTGGATAACTCTGCAGCCAAGGTTTTTCCACTCTCATTCCCCCTTCCAATACTTGTGAAAATAAATGAATGTTCATTCATGATGTTGTTTTCATTATATTATAGTCATAACAACGTTACAATCATAATATTCTGACTTTTATATAACTATGCTTTACTTCGTTAACTTCTTATTATATGTATAAACTCTCCTAATCTTAAAAGAATAAGAGAGTTCACGTTACTTAGCTTAATCTTATAATCGTTAAAACTGCACCAGGTGTAGTCGTTGATAATGTTGCAACAGCTAACAAACCAAATAATTGCAAACTAATAGCATCTCCTGCTGCAAGAGTTGTAATAATTGTTGCACTAAATGATGTAGTTGCTAATGCAGGGGAATTGATAGTCCCGGCAAGCGCTGCTCCATTAATTGTAATTCGCGAACTAACTAATAATGAAGCTGTTATATTAATTGTATATGAAATATAATAATTCCCTGCATTTGCAGTCGTAAATACTGTGTTCCCCCCAGACACTGTAATACCTGGGCCGATATTTTGATTATTCGGGAGTGTGACATTTGTTCCACCCAGTAGTACCGATATTGCTGTACCCGATGTATTATTTGCAAATGCATATGTTGCCGTGATACTTGTACCTGTTGCTCCCGTTGGACCTGTTGCTCCTGTTATTCCTGTCGACCCCGTTGGACCCGTTGCTCCTGTTATTCCTGTCGACCCTGTTGGACCCGTTACTCCCGTTATTCCTGTTGCTCCCGTTGGACCTGTCGCTCCTGTTATTCCTGTCGACCCTGTTGGACCTGTTGCTCCCGTTGGACCCGTTGCTCCCGTTATTCCTGTCGATCCCGTTGGACCCGTTGCTCCCGTTATTCCTGTCAATCCTGTTGGACCCGTTGCTCCCGTTATTCCTGTCGACCCCGTTGGACCCGTTGCTCCCGTTATTCCTGTCGATCCTGTTGGACCTGTTGCTCCCGTTATTCCTGTCGATCCTGTTGGACCTGTTGCTCCCGTTATTCCTGTCGATCCTGTTGGACCTGTTGGACCTGTTGGACCTGTTGGACCTGTTGGACCCGTTGCTCCCGTTGCTCCCGTTATTCCTGTCGATCCTGTTGGACCTGTTGCTCCTGTTGCTCCCGTTATTCCTGTTATTCCTGTTGCTCCCGTTATTCCTGTTGCTCCTGTTGCTCCCGTTATTCCTGTTGCTCCTGTTGCTCCCGTTATTCCTGTTATTCCTGTTGCTCCCGTTGGACCTGTCGCTCCCGTTATTCCTGTTGCTCCTGTTGCTCCCGTTACTCCTGTTGTTCCCGTTATTCCTGTTGCTCCCGTTATTCCTGTTGCTCCCGTTGGACCTGTTGCTCCCGTTATTCCTGTTGCTCCCGTTGGACCTGTCGCTCCCGTTATTCCTGTCGATCCTGTTGGACCTGTTGGACCTGTTGCTCCCGTTATTCCTGTTGCTCCCGTTATTCCTGTCGCTCCTGTTATTCCTGTTGCTCCTGTTGGGCCTGTTGCTCCCGTTATTCCTGTCGCTCCCGTTGGACCTGTTGCTCCTGTTATTCCTGTTGGACCTGTTGGGCCTGTTGCTCCTGTTACTCCCGTTGGACCCGTTGCTCCCGTTATTCCTGTCGATCCTGTTGGACCTGTTGCTCCTGTTATTCCTGTTGCTCCCGTTGGACCCGTTGCTCCCGTTATTCCTGTCGATCCTGTTGGACCCGTTACTCCTGTTATTCCTGTCGATCCTGTTGGACCCGTTACTCCCGTTATTCCTGTCGATCCTGTTGGACCCGTTGCTCCTGTTATTCCTGTTGCTCCCGTTGGACCCGTTGCTCCCGTTATTCCTGTCGATCCTGTTGGACCCGTTACTCCCGTTATTCCTGTCGACCCCGTTGGACCCGTTGCTCCCGTTATTCCTGTCGATCCTGTTGGACCCGTTGCTCCTGTTATTCCTGTCGACCCTGTCGGACCCGTTATTCCTGTCGATCCTGTTGGACCCGTTGCTCCTGTTGGCCCTGTTGGACCCGTTGCTCCTGTTGGCCCTGTTGGACCCAACTTAGGAACTGTCCCATCGCAACTAAAACAGCATGAATCAACATGTACACCGTTTTGATTATTACACCCACAATTATTGCTCCATAAAGACATGCTGATCCCTTCCTTCGTGTTCAATCTTTTAAGTACAGCCAACAATTAAGAAACATCTTTCTAATAAAAACTTGGTTTTATTTTCACTATCAACTACCCGTTCTAAAACAAACCTTTTATAGACAAAGGTTCGTTCCTAACATTCTAATAATTATTACATGCAATTCTCTCTCCTTTCGCTTGTACTTTCGCCTTCCTCATTAAACGAATTTCCTCTTCTTCTCATGGAAATCAGGATTTAGCCCAACAGCTCTTGCCTTAATTGGAATCGGAATTTCAGCGATTATTCAAATCTTTATCGTTAGGGCAAATTTAAACGTTGCTGTACTTGGAGCGCCTTATTTCTTGTGGTTGATGAGGAAGAGTGGGAAAAAAGTTAGTTAATTAAGGAGACTTCTTGTTAGAAGCCTTCTTTTTTATTTTTTGTATTATTTACAAGGAACCTCATTTTTCTTCACGAATTTAATCTAGGAACAAAACTAGGGGGGGGATAACAATGTACCAAACAATTGAAGGCTTTTTACAATCATGGGTATATGAGGCTGAGTCTACTCAGAAGATGCTCGATGCACTAACGGATGAATCTTTATTACAGGAAATTGCACCTGGGCATTGGACGTTAGGAAGGGTTGCTTGGCATATCGTGACGGCAATTCCAGTTATGCTATCTGGTACGGGACTTAAATTTGAAGGAGAAACGAAAGATTATCCTGTTCCAACTTCAGCTAAAACAATTGCAGATGGGTATCGTAAAGTAAACGCAGCTTTTGTTGAAGCACTTCAAAGCGAATGGACTGATAAAGATTTAGCAACTATTAATGACTTCTTTGGCCGTCCTATGCCGAATTCTATATTTTTAATGACACTCATTAATCATCAAAATCACCACCGCGGGCAAATGACCGTTTTAATGCGACAAGCTGACTTAACAGTTCCTGGCGTATATGGTCCTGCAAAAGAAGAGTGGGCTGCAGCTGGAATGGAAGCTCCTAAAATGTAACGACAGAAAAAGACAAGGTGTATTTATTATCAAGACCTAAATTTAAAAAAGATAAATAAATTAAAGGAGATTACATATTTTATATGACTAATATGTAATCTCCTTTCTTATTCAACAATCGCGCCCGATTCTGGAAGATTTCAAAAACGTTTATTTTTCTTTTAACATTGAATACTTTCGATAAACTTTATAGAAAATGCTAGCCAAAAAAACAAACAGAAGTGTGGGAGACAACTTCACAAGGACAAATGGAGTTTCAAATAAAAATGCCTTCCAAAATAATGAATCTTTCATACTCCAAAGACCTTCATGATATAATCCCGAATCCTTGTAAAACATATAAGAATAAGCTAAACACAGCGTACCAAACCAAAATGAATAACCCATTAATCTTTTATAATAATTATCCTTTGATTGGCGATCCGAGAAGATTTCATTTTGATCATCATTTTCTTTTTGCCAATACCGTATTCCACTAAGCCGGGGCCCCTTTATATAGTTCCAACCGAAATCCTTATATATCCCTTTGTATTCAACCAACTTTTTCTTAGGTAAATAATCTTGATAATCAAGTCGCATAACATATCTCTTGTCAGTTTTTTCGAAAGTGTATATTCCTAATCCACTAATATTTGTACAACGATAGCCCTTTTGTAATTGCTCGTTCAGCCATTGCTCCTCTTTTTCAATATCAAAAAACATCTTAAATTTTTTCATTGGATTCACTTCTTTCGTACAGAGATAAAATATGTAATAACCTGTTTTGTTCCATTTTCAAAATGGCGCTTCCTTCTGCAGTTATCATATAAACTTTTCTTCGACCTAACTCTCCAACAGGTTCAATCCAACCATGCTTATTCAAGTTTTCAATTGCACCGTATAATGTACCAGCTGCTAAAATAACAGTACCTTTACTTATCTTTTCTATCTTCTGCATTACGGCATAGCCATGGAGTGGCTCACGCATAGCTAATAAAATATAATGCATTGTTTCAGACAACGGTAATAATTTATGTTTCATATCCTCACCCTTTATTCAGTTCGACTATATAGTTCAACTTAATAATAACTTAATACAGTTCAACTGAATAGTCAACAACATTTCCGAAATTTGTCAAAGGAACTTAAAGTAAATAGCTTGATAACAAGGGGGAAACCTGTACATTGACAATAAAATTGTTTTATTTATAATAAAGTCGTTTAAAAGTTAATAAAGTTGTTTCATTTTAAATGCTTTTTAGCGAAGGATAGTTTAGCAGGATGTGATAAAATTAAATAAAAGTAGGGTTTTTTAGGGGGATTATATGAAATATACATGTCCATGTTGTGGTTATAAAACATTAGAGGAAGAGCCACCAGGTACATTTGATATTTGCAGTATCTGTTTTTGGGAAGATGATAACGTTCAATTTGATGATCCTGATTATGAAGGCGGAGCGAATGAAGAATCTTTGAGACAATATCAAAAAGCCTTTTTAATGAGGCATGTTAATCAAAAACTACCTGATAATAATGAACGTGATCCTAACTGGATACCACTTTTCGAAAAATAACACTTGTTAAACTCGTCAACTAATAACTTGAGTTTTAAATAACTTTATTATTGCTGATTTTTTTAAAATTAGTGAAGGATAAATCAAATTAAACACTTATTTTTTAACATCGTTTGATTGTTCAGACGGTGTAATGCGTGTTTATAGCATAGAAATTAAACGACTTTATTATCATTACACAAAATCTATCTAAAAAGACACTTTCCTTACGTAAGGGAAAGCGACTTTTTGTGTAGTCTTATTCAATTAAATGGCCCGATTGTTGAAGAAGGAGAACAACGTTCTCTTATTGACTATAACTTCTTATATACGTCTGCGTAAGCTACCTTCAGTTGTTCTCTTAATTTCTTGTTTTCATCTTCTAATTTCTTATTTTTCCTTTTTAGGGAGGCAATCAGGGCATCCTTGTTACTTTCATTCATTTCTCGCTTTACTTGTTTCGGTGTAGGAACTTGTAATTGTTGATTTCGTAATGTTTCAATTCTCGAACGGAAGTCCTTGTTGTTATAGAGCGTTGCTTTTGATACATTAGCTTCACTGGATACACTGTTAAAATTTATTTTTTCATTTGCTTTTAAAAGCCTTTTAATAGCTTCATTCACTTTCTGATAGGTATCAGCTTTACGCTTGGCATGAATGGCTTTTAAATGGGCAGAACGGTCATATTCAGACATTTTTAACACCTAACTTTCTTTTCATCCGCTCTTGCCTACCAAAGATAATATTTCCTTCTTGTAGGGTATTGAAAATGTTTTGATAAAGTTGTAAATTCTTTTCGTTTTTCTCGGCTATATCTTCTCGACCCCTTTGTTTTGCTATTTCAATAGCTTTTATGGTTGTTTTAATGTGAAGTTCATATTTTTCTTTATCTAATTCCGAAAACCCTACTGCTAAGTCTTTACAAGGTGTTTGATTGTCACCACAAGTTAGGCAAGGTGGTGCTTCCATATGAGGGCAATTTCCATTTAGACGAGCATGACACGTTCCATAAGGGTTATCCATCGCATTTAGCTTATGGTCTTGCCATAAGGCATCCAATATGTCTGTTGGAATATCTTCTCCTGATTTAATTTCTTGTACTTCACCGTTTAAGTCAAAACTAAAAACACCTTGCTTTATTACCGATTCAAAGGCTTTTCTTTTCGTGTCATCTAATAGCTTGGCATACCTTAATGTCATTTCAGGGGATGAGTGTGCTAATAACTCTTGTACCGTAAGAATATCCGCACCACCGTTCAACATCTTTACTGCATAAGTATGTCGGAACTGGTGAGTTTTAAAATGAAATAATTTTCCGTTTTCGCCGGTGATGTTTTTTTGATTTGCTAATATATTTAAGTGTTTTCTTATAAAGTCTTGAGTAAAAGGTTTTCCCTTCCGTTGGCCACGATAACGAACGAAAATATACCCTTCGGGGTTGTTGTCTTGATTACTAAGTTCTTTTGATTTCTCGATAAGAACCGCAAGAATATCTGCTAATTCATTGTCAATCGGAATTCGATGCCCTTTTACATATGTTTTCTCAATATCGGTTTCAATGGAGTATTGACCATTTAGTTTTACTAAACAATCAGAGGTTAAACCTAATACATCAGAAATTCTAAGTCCTGTTTTAAACGCAATCCAAACGATAGGGATAACTTCTTTATGCAAGTGATCAATATGAGTAAAGAGTTGCTCTAATACATAGTCGGGAATATAGTCAATTTGTTCAATTGACTTTTTTCTTAGCTTTGGTTTATCTTCAGGAAAAATTAATAATCGCACATTAGTTTCGGGAGCCATATCGTTGAATGTCTTCAAGGAATTTTTGTAGACAAGACAGCGATTTCATAACATAACATGCAGGGTGAGCATTACGTTTTTTTAAATTATTTTTAGCGTATTCATGTAAATGTTCGATGTACTTCTCAATATGTGTTCTTCTTAGAGGCTTTAAGTCTTTCCATGTTGTTTCCAATGAAAATATAAACTTAAAAAAACCTGGTATATGTTTTAGATAACTCTGTGCCGTTCCCGTAGAAAACTTGTTTTTACTGACCAATCGTTGCTTAAAATATTTTTTAACTTGTTCACGAACCATTTCATCGATCTTTGAGAAATCAAGTTTGTAGAGATTTGAGCTTTTATTGTAGTCAATACCATATTTATCATGTAAATTACGAATATCCCACTTGTCTTTTTCCCATTCATCTCTCTTATCAGTGAATTGGATTAATGCAGTATAAACGGTTCTTAAAAATCTTGCTATTGCAGTTTTTGTATAACTATCTCTACAATCTTCATGTTTTTTAGTGTAATAAGTTTTGATTCCCTTTTTATTCAACCAAAAGACATATTCTCGTTCTGCTTTTTCAATATCCAAATTCAAAAAGGATGATATTTCGGGGTATTTTTCGTTTATGAACTCTGTCATTCTTTTTAATGGATTGTGACCGATAAATATACTCTTGATTGTCCATAAATCATTAAACAATTTCTGATGACAAATATATTTCACTTCTAAATTGAGTGAAGGATTATTAAGTCGAAAGTAAATATTTTTACTGGAATGATTATAGTGTGCTACCACTTCTTCGAACTGCTTGATTCCACCTACAACATTGATATTCCATTTGTCATTAACTAAGAAATAGGGATTGTTTACTTGTTCAATTGAAACAGAACCATCTTCGTATACTGTTTTTTCAGGATATGTTGAAAGCTCTCTTTGTAAGCCCTCATGAAAGCCTATTTCTTCTACCTGAACATTCTTGATTTTCCTCATACAGTAATTCCTTTCAGTTTTTTTTCTTTAGGTTAAATTCGGATTGTGCTTTATTCCAATCTTCTCGAATATCTTCATCTGAAGGATGTAGGTATAGATTCATTGTTGTTTGAATTTGAGAATGTCCTAATCGTTCTTGTACTTGCTTAATATCCTTTGTTTTCTGGTAGAAAATTGTAGCGTGTGTATGACGAAATAGGTGAGGGTGTAGGCTTATCTCTGTTTTCTTTTTTAAACGCTTAAATAGAGACTCAACGTTCCAATATTCCATTGGTTTTCCCATATCTTTTCCTCTCAGTTTTACAAAAACAAAGTTTGAATCCCATTCTAATTCATCAAGCACTTCATATAAGTAATCATCATATAAATCCATTAAAGATGGTGATACATAAATTTCACGTTCTCCTGTTTTTAACATCGCACCGTTTTCTAATTCCCCTCTTTCTACTAAACGAATCCGATGCCCTTTTTGATGGTCATAAACAAAATCCTCCATGAAAAGAGAGAGCGCTTCTCCAATACGCAATCCCGTTTCAAATAACAATTGAATTAAGAACTTATCTCGTATATTAGTAGTTGCTTGTAATACTTGTTGTACTTGTTCTTTTGTAAGTGTTTCTACTCTTTTGCGTGGTTCTTTTAACTTCAATATGTTTCTGATTGATGGCTTTTCCTTATTAACATGATGTAAGAAACTTTTGTAACGTGAGTATCCTCCTGTAAATACTTGCTTCATTAACTTTTCCATCATGTCATTTTGTACTTCTTCATTTCGGTAGAGGTAGTCATAGAAGTTTGCTATAACGGTAATTGTATGGTTAATTGTTTTTTCCGTTCGCATTGCTTTCTTTTGTTGGAGAGGGGTGACATTTGGACTCTGATAGGGGCTTCTTAACCACCCCACAAAGTCAACTAAATCTTCTAATCTAATATACTTGTAATCTTTGTTTGTTTCTTCTAAGTAGGTATAAAAATGTTTTAAAGAATAACAATATGCTTTTTGAGTATTAGGTCTTTTCCCTGTCTTATCTAAATACTTTATATATTTCATAACTGGCATTACAGGGAATCCTTCTTGATCTAGTAATATGTATCTTTTGCTGTTATTCTCTAAGGCAACCTCTTGCACCCTCATAGCATTTCACCCCTAAAAAATATTAACGCTTGGTCTAAAGACCTCACTACGCATCCCGCTATGGGCTACGTCCTTCCCCTTAAAGGATACATACTTTTCTGAACATTGTATACATATTGAACTGTATTTTTAATATCTGTATAACTTATCTAATATGTATAAGAAAAGAGGATATATGCTCATATATTGAACATAATATCCTCTTCTTAGTTTAGTCTATTTAAATTGCTCACCTTGTCTTTTTCTGTAACTTGTTTCATGTGAAACTATTTTCTACTAAATAATTGTTTTATGAGGAAAATACGTTAAAATAAATTCATATTATTAGGAAAGGGGAACCATATTGAATACAAAGAATAAAAAAATAACATTGGGAACTCTTTTACTAACTTCAATCATTGGAGTTATCGGTGTATCTATTTACTTCACATATTATGGTACCCCTTGGGGAAAACAAGCAGCAATTACGGAATCAAAGAATTATATTACAAAATACTTTAATCTAGATGCAGAAGTCAAAAATACTTCTTACGATGCTAAAATGAATAGCTATGCAATCTCCTTTGAAACAAGTACCGACGGAGAGTTTACTATCGAATATAAAAGTCCTAATAACTTTAACATTTCTCCAGGAGTGCAGGAGTATTTAAGTAAACACTACAAATTAACAAAGTAGTAACGAAGCATACATATACAAAAAAAGAGTTGGTGTAACGCCAACTCTTTTTTACTTATTCTTATCATACTGGGACATCTTCCCTCTCAATATTTTTAATCCCATAATAAGCAATTGCCATACCAATTGCTGCCAATGCTAGTTGAAGGGGAAGAAAAGTTGCTGTAGGAAACATTGGGTTGCTATTCATTGCAACCGATACAACGATAAGAGATGAAACAATTGTAGTTGGCACTGAATATTTACGCATTCCAAAATATAATGGGATTAAACTCATTCCCGCAGCTGCAATGGCTAAAGGAACCAGTTTTATTCCTTCTTGCATCAATTGATCTACCGTAAATGGATTAAGAAGAATTGAAAAATAACTATCTATCCCAAAGAAAATTCCTACTACTAAAATGTTAGATAAAATAACTGTTATAAATGTTAATGTTGCTGTAATGATCAACTTACTAATCATCATTTTCTTCCGGTTAATAGGATAAGAAAACATGAGTAGTATTGTTTTACTTTTATATTCATCAATTATTAACTTGGCTATTAGTACACCACCAAAAATAATAAATGTTCCTCTTACTGACACACTAGCCATCAACAAAATCACTTGAGGATCCCTTATTTCTGGGTCCCCCTCTATTTGAGCAACGTAACCAAAAAAGATTAATAGCGCCAGTATAGCGATATTCGCAATGATTGCTCCCTTCACATACCATCCAAGCTTAAATTTTTTCATCTCTAGCTTCATAAGACGTAGCATTATAGCCCTCCTTCCTTTTTAGGCTTAATCAATATAAATTGTCCCTGTTTCACTTAAAATCTTCACTTTATTTGCTGCATCACCAATGGTTCCTTCTTTTATCTTTTCTGTATTTTTATCTTTCTTAAGTCCCTTTAAATCCACCATTATGTCAGTCGATTTACTTTTAGCTGTAAGTTTCAATGAAGTCGGAGCACCTTTATACCGTACGCCAATATCGCCTGATTTTGTTTCTACAAATAATGACTTTCCTTCTGTCATATCTTTCAGTAATACTTCTCCAGATGTTGAAGTGATGTTCATATTTCCGTTTTTTACATTTTTCACATAATTATCGCCAGTAGTAGAAGTTATATTTATTTCTTGTAATGAACTATCTTTTAATATTAAATCTCCACTTTCGGATGTGAACTCACCCTTCTCTGCCGATAGTCCTACAATCATTTCATCTCCAGACTTGCCTTTTATCACGATACTTTTTACTACTATATCGCTTATTTTCACATCACCCGATTTATTATTTAATACAATTTTATCTATTTCTTTCTTCGGAATAGCAATAGATATACTATTTTTCTTCCTAAACGTAAAACCATTAAAAAATCTAGTCATCTTTTGTTTTTGCTTAATCACAATTTTATTTCCGTCATGTTCTATTTTGACAGGATCTATCTCTTTATCTACTCGTTGACCTTGAGCCGAAATTACTATTTTGCTAGCGTCTGTACTTTTAAATTCAATATCCCAGTTTTCATTGTCCACTTCTATTTCTTTTATATTATTTATCTCAAAAGACTTTTCTTTCTTAAAATCTTTCCCCTGAAATGTCTTAAACCCAAAAACTACACTAGCAATTATAAGCAATAAAATAGCACTTACTATTATTTTTTTCACCATTCATACCCCAGTTTGTTGTTGTTTTAGGCCTGCTTCACGCCACATCGATCTTGTCGATTTTACGATACGATAGATAACTAATGAAAATTCCTAATAAACAGAGCACAATTGGGATAACTATAAAATCATACATATTTACTTGACCGTTTCCAGCACCAACATTACCGTTAATTATCATCGCGATTATTACTGCAGAAGTAATCGTTGTAGGCGTTGATTTTTTTCTCATTCCAAAAAATAAAGGAATTAAGCTTATACCCGATATCATAACCGCACTTATAAAAGTAGCTGGAATGGTAGCAATTATTTGGCCTATTGTCACAGGTGTTTCAAGTAACCCCATAATTGGATTAAAAAAGAATATGAGTAGATTAATAATAACAGTTGCGATAACCGTGCTCACAAAACAAAATCCAAAAACAATTGCTAACTTAGCTCTCATTAACATTTTTCTTTGCAATGGGTACGTAAACAATAATTGCATCGTTCTATTTTTATATTCATCGATGACTAGGCGTGATAAAATAACAGCACTAAAAATAATAAATGTAATTCTAATAAAAATATTTGCTAAAGACATGTACTCCATATAGTTAGAGAACATCAAATCATCCTCCACTTTAGATCCCCATGCCATAAGGCTAACCGCTGCAAAAATTGCTACAATACAAATGGCTACGCCTTTAAAATAACTAGATAAGTGATGCTTCTTCCATTCAAGCTTCATTAGTTTAAACATATAAGCCACGCCTCCATTACTTAAATAACTGTCTCTATGCTAATAACATTCTAATTCCGGCTGTAAATACGCTTAATATTCCTATCACTAGTAAAATTAAAACCCATTTCCGTTCTGGTTTTCTATAATATAGAATTCCACTTATGAACATTACGATAAATCCACTTACTAGATTCAGTACCAATAAATTCATCATCATAACTCCCTATCGAAATAGTTTTTCACATTCAAAATGGCAGTAGCAATCCATTAAGCATGGATTCCCTCTCCATCCATGACATTTAAGAAATACTCTTCTAAAGAGCTATGTTTTTTATTAATACTTTCAATTTCTACATCATTCATAATGAGTTCTTTTGAAATTGCCTGCTGCGTCGCCGCCACTTCATAAACACGAATCATGTTTCCACTCATTATTTTGTAATTTTTTATACCGAGTTTATCTTCTAAAATATAAGCTGCACGTTTCACATCAGGAACAGTAATTTCAATGTACTCTGTTTGTTTTCCGTTAATACTCTTCATTGAAACTTCTTTTATTAGTTTTCCATTTTGAATAACACCGATTGTATCTGCCATTTGTTCCATCTCGCCTAAAATATGACTAGAAACTAATAACGTAATGCCATATTCTTTGCAGAGCATTTTAAATAACTCTCGTAACTCTTTAATACCAATTGGATCTAAACCGTTAATCGGTTCATCTAAAATGAGTAATTCTGGCTTTGTCATGATTGCCCTTGCAATACCGAGTCGTTGTTTCATTCCTAATGAAAAATCTTTTACTTTTTTATTGTCTATGCCGTGCAGTTTCACTAAATTTAAAGCATGGTCAATTGCGTTTTTATCGTAATATCCCATATATTCACAATGTAATTCTAAGTTTTCTTTTGCCGTTAATTTATCATAAAAGATTGGATATTCAATAATTGTCCCCATTCTTTTTAATACTTCATAAGATGTGTCTGTTAACTTCTCACCGAAAATTTCAATATCACCGCTCGTCGGTTTTATTAAATTTGTAATCATTTTCATAATCGTTGTTTTACCAGCACCGTTCGGTCCTAAAAAACCGTAAATCTCTCCTTTTTTTACATGCATGTTAACGCTAGAAATAACTTCATTCCCTTTAAACACTTTCGTTAACTGGTTCGTTTTTAATATATATGTCATGTCACTTTCCCCTTTCGCACTGCTCTATATTTCTATAATAGACAACGGAAATCTCTTTTTTCTTACCCTTTCCTTACAAATTCCTTACGCTGAAAAAAAAGCTTGTAGAATCTACTTCTCTACAAGCTAAAACTGCATCTTTGTTAATACAATTGTAAAAATCGTTTTTTCATACGGCTTACTAGAAAGATGAATTTCTCCATCCATCGCTTCCACAAGCCTTTTCGTAATCGTTAACCCTAGACCGCTTCCTTGGTACAATCTATTTCTTGAATCTTCAAGTGTGTACATACGCTCAAACACTTTATCAATATGAGATTCATCAATTCCTTTTCCTTTATCCCATACGTCTATATACACACTCGTTTCATCATCTCTTAAAGTCATACCGAGTGTCTTTCCATCGTCTCCATATGTAATCGCATTTGATATTAAATTATTTAACACTCTGCCTAATACTTCTGTATTTCCAAGTACATATATATTTCTTTCTGGTATATCAATATGGATATGAAAACCTTTCGTCGTCACTAAATCATAGAAAGATAAAATCTTCTCACGGCAAACTTCATTCATATTTACTTTTGTTATCTCAATTGCCTTGTCACCAGATTCTAATTTTGCTAAATCAAAAAACTTATGAATCAGTTCCATAACTTCTAGTGTTTTCACATGCACCTTTTCAAGTAATATTTGCTGTTCTTCTTTACTTATCGTTTTATCCTTATTTAACATTTCTGTATATCCAAGAATAACTGTTAGTGGTGTTTTTAAATCATGTGAAATATTTGAAAGCATTTTTCTCATTGAAATTTCCACTTTCGCATGATCTGCATTGGTTTTCTGCTTTTCATCTAATAGATGATTAATTGCGACTAATAGTTTTTGCAATTCTGTATCATCCGTTATAATTAATAGCTTCTCACCAGTTTGTTCTTTTACAATTCGATTTAACTTCTCATACGTATAGCGTAAATTCCTACTACTATTTTTCCTAATTTTATATTGCACGTAAATAACGATAAGCAATATAATAATCACCACTGTTAAAAATACAACCATACTACATCACTTCCAACTTATAGCCGATGCCCCATAACGTTTTAATATATTCCGGATTAGATGGATCACTTTCAATTTTCTCACGCAATCTTCTCATATGAACATTAATAACGTTATCATCACCATAATATTCTTCATTCCAAACAAGCGTATATATTTGCGCTTTCGTAAAAACACGATTTTGATTCTTCACGAATAGCTTTAAAATCTCAAATTCTTTTAAAGTAAGTTTAAGCTGTCTTCCCTTTTTCTCCACAGTAAAATTAATTGGGTCAATTATTAAATCACCAATTTGAATGGCCTCATCTTTTGATTCCACAGCTGAATACTTTGTAGACCTTCGAATAGCGGCTTTTACACGTGCTGCCAATTCAATCATAGAAAATGGCTTACAAATGTAATCATCTGCTCCAAGCCCTAACCCAACAGCTTTATCAACATCTGTATCCTTCGCTGACATCATTAAAATCGGCACAGCACTTTTTTCTCGAATGATTCGCACAACCTCTAAACCATCTAACTTTGGCATCATAATATCGAGAATTATCAAATCAAATGAACCTTTAAAAAATGCGGTAACTCCTTCTTCTCCGTCAGATGCGATTGTAACTTGAAAGCCTTCTTTTACTAAATATGTTTCAACCATCTCTTGAATTGAGATGTCATCTTCAACTAATAAAATGTGATGTGACATATTTCTATCCCCTTTTTTACAAACATTAACATTTTAATTGTATCGTAACGAATGAATGCTGGAAAGAATTATATGAATTTTTAAACCAACTTCCCTTCCTTCCTTAACAATGATATGATGAAATTCACTACTATTGTTCATAATTAACTTTATATAAAGGAGACTTATCATGTCAGAAAACAAAAAAGTAAGCTTAGCTGATTTAATGCGCGAACAACTTGCAAAGAAAAAGCAAGGAAATGGAAACGGCTCAAATAATGGAAGTCAAAGTCAAGAAACGAAAAAATTACAAAACCAACAAACGAAGAAAACAAACAACCAACGTAGACGTACAGGTGTATAAATGAGCGGGCAAAAACGATCTAACGTCGCGCCAGGTCTTGCGGTTGATATTGTGTTAAAACAAGATCAACGTACAGGCAAGCTAACAAGAGGAGTTGTAAAAGATATTTTAACTAACTCACCCTCTCATCCGCACGGCATTAAAGTACGATTGCAGGACGGGCAAGTTGGCAGAGTCCAAAATATCATTCAATAAGAAAAGGAGCTCATTTAAACTTGAGCTCCTTTTTCTTTATTAACCTTTAATTTTCTCGATGAAAACTACTTTTAAATAGTCTCCTTCTTTAAATTGATCAATTGTACGGAAATCTTCTGGTAAAGAATGTTCTTCTAATATTTTATATTTACCGTTCATTTCTTTGAATGCTGTATCGATAAAGCCATTAAACTTTTTCATATCGAATGCGCTACAATTTGTAGAAGCAACGATAATACCGTTATTTTCTGTAATCGCAATTGTTTCTTTTAATAAGTTTTTATAATCTTTCGCCGCACTGAACGTATATTTTTTTGAGCGTGCAAAACTTGGAGGGTCAAGTACAACCATATCAAATTTCATCTTTTTCTTAGCAGCATATTTGAAATATAGAAATACATCTTCTACAATAATATCTTGTGCTTCGTAATCAATTTCATTTACACTAAACTGCTCGATCGTTTTACTTAAGCTACGATTTGCAAGGTCAATACTTGTTGTTTTACTTGCGCCGCCAAGTGCTGCAAATACAGAGAAAGCTCCAGTATAAGAGAACATATTTAAAACTGTTCTTCCTTTTGCATATTTATCACGAATTTGTTTTCGAACGTTACGTTGATCTAAAAATACACCAACCATCGCCCCGTCATTTAAATATACAGCAAAGTTTACACCGTTTTCTTTTACGATAAGTGGGAACTCACCGCGCTCTCCTGTTACGAAATCATCACCTTCAATGTACTTTCCTTTCGTATCAAAACGTTTTTTCTCATAAATCCCTTTGAAGTTTGCTACTTTTTGAAGCGCTGCTACAATCTCATCACGGAAAGTATAAATCCCTTCACTATACCAACTAATTACGTAATAGCCGTCATAATAATCGATAATTAAGCCACCAAGACCGTCACCATCACCGTTTACCACACGGAATGCTGTTGTATCATTTGATTTATAAAAATCTTTTCGTTTATGTAAAGCAGATTTGATTTTACTTTCAAAGAAAGATTGATTCACTTCCTCCTTCTCTTTTCTCGTTAAAATCCATCCATATCCTTTATTTTGTTTTCCATAATAGCCTTTTCCGATGAATTGGTTCTTCTCATCCACTACGTTGATGATTGTTCCTTCTTCACGTACATCATTTAAATTTTGAATAGCATCTTTTAAAATAAGTGGATATCCACTTTTAATTTCTTTTATAAATTTCGGTTTTATTTTTATAGTTACTTCGGATCGCATGTAATGTCTTCCTTTCCATTTGAATGCTTTCTAATTAGTAGGAAGCAATGTAAAAAACGAGGCTGAAAAAAAGTCTCGTTTCACTATACCATATTATTGCTTTGCTCGTACAACTAGCTCATCTTCTCGCTTAATCGAAAAAAACTTATATATTTTATCATTACCATTGACAATGATAATGATTTTCACTATCATTTAATGTATATGAAACGATGAAAATAATGATAGATTTATAGGAGGAATAAAGAAATGATTATTGTTACAAATACATCTAAAATTACGAAGGGTGACGCACATAAATTAATTGAGCGCTTTAATAAAGTAGGTAAAGTTGAAACGATGCCTGGTTTCTTAGGACTAGAAGTTCTTCTAACTGAAAATACAGTTGATTATGATGAAGTAACGATTAGCACTCGTTGGAATGCAAAAGAGGATTTCCAAGGTTGGACAAAGAGTACGGCCTTTAAAGATGCGCATTCACACCGTGGTGGATTACCAGATTTTATTATCGATAATAAAATCTCATTCTATGATGTTAAAATTGTTCGTATGCCAATTGCTGCGGCTCAATAACTTCGGTTTTAATAATTGGTATAGAAGTATGAGAAGTAATATATCTTCTCTACTTCTATACCTTTTCTTTTTTCAATTTCTTTTCACCAACTTCGCGTGCACGACTAGTCTACCAGCCTCTGGATCCAGTGCATAATCACATGTAGAAAGTGTTAAAATTTGATCATCCGCTGTCACTTTTGTATCTGTTTGATAGAGTGATCTTTCCTTAATTTTTTCTAGAAAAGATGCATAGTCCTCGTTGCTTCCAAAATCCGTTTCAATATAATAGAAATCAGTTGTCGTTGTATATACTGAAAATACTTCTACATCGTATCCTTCAAACAAAGTATCGTAATACAATTTGCGATGAGGCATGAAGAAATCTTCTTCTAACATTTTTTTTAGACTCCCAAACATAGAACCGTCTTTCATACGATGTCCGTATAGAATCGTATTTCGATTTTGAGATTTCACATCGTTACGATGATCCATGAAGATACTTCCTGCTCTCATATCCTCGCCTTTATAATTACGATACAAATAGTAATCATTATCTTTCGCTTGAACAATCGGATAATTAATTTGCGTATCATCCATCGTAATCCAACCAACTATTTCTGGATTAATTTTTTGTAAGGCTTGGAACTGTGCACGTACTGCTCCATCTGATGATTTTTCTTCCATCGGACTCCTTTGATAAATATCTTGTGCTTCAGCCATTACTTTGCGATTTTCATAGTAATCTATGAACATCCCGCCTAATTCATACACAGAGTAGAAAAAGATGCCTAAAAAAACAACTGTAAGTATTCTTTGAAAAAAGGAATTCTTTTTCTTTTCTTTCTTGCTGCTCAAAATATCACCTCAAAACGAATTGCCAAAGGGATTTAGCCGCCTGTCAAATCCCCATTGGTACCATATACGATCCTGTATCTTCATCGTGTTTCACAACGACCTCTACGCCATATATGCTCTTAATCATATCTTCTGTTACAACATCATGTGGCGTACCTTTCATAACTATTTCTCCATCCTTCATCACGATAATATGATCGCTATAACGGATTGCTTGATTAATGTCATGTAATACCATAACAATCGTTAAACCCTCTACTTCATTTAACTCTTTCACTAACTCTAATATTTCAAGCTGATAGTAAATATCTAAATACGTCGTTGGTTCGTCTAAAAACAGCATGGGCGTATTTTGCGCTAAAGTCATCGCAATCCAAACACGTTGCCTTTCTCCACCAGATAATGCGTGTATTGGCTTATCACGCTTATCTTGTAGTCTCGTACACGTCAATGCTCTTTCGATTGCTTCGCTATCCTCATCCGTTTGTGTAGAAAAAATATTTTTATATGGCATGCGCCCAAAACTCGTCAATTTCTCAACTGTAATATCTGCTGGCGCCTCATTTTGCTGATGAACGACCGCTAGCTTTCTAGCAAATTCTTTCGGCTTATACTGGCTAATAGCTTTCCCATCTAGTATTACTTCTCCACTACGGGGATTATGATTTCGCGACATAACACCTAGTAATGTTGATTTCCCACAACCATTTGGACCAATAATTGTTGTGATTTTTCCAACCTCTATCTCACTACTAACAGACTTTAAACGATCCGTTACATTATCATAAGAAAAGGTTACATTTTTAATTTCCATGAACTCGATCACCCTTTCTAAGCAAGAATATTAAGAACGGACCACCGATAACTGCCATAATCGTTGCCGCTGGAATTTCATTAGGCGGTACGATTAACCTACCGATTGTGTCTGCCGTTAAAATTAATAACGCACCTGCAAGGGCTGAAAACGGAATAAGTACTTTATGATCTGATCCAACCAGTTGCCTTGAAATATGCGGGATAAGTAATCCAACGAAAGCGATAACGCCCGCAATCGCAGTTGATACAGCTGCTAACAGGACAGCAATGGCAGAAATAATAAGGCGTACCCTTGTCACATGAAGTCCAAGGTTTTTAGCCGTTTTATCTTGTAAAGATAATAAATTACACCATGCCCCTACAAACAGTGCAAGTATAAGGCCGATTGATCCATATGTAACAAGTACTTCCACATCGCCCCATGTCTTCATCGTTATATTAGATGTTGTCGTCTGCTTAATACTTTTAATGAAATATCCGCAAATCGTAACGAAAGATTCATTTAAACCAGTAAACATCGCATTTATCGCTATACCGATCAAAATGATACGCAGCGGACTTAAACCTGATTTCCAAGAAAACGCATAAACGAGATAACAAGCAAACGCACCGCCTAAAAACGCGAATAGTGGTGTCCAGAAAAAGAACTGAGGGAATAGCGTAATGATAACAAGCGTCATAAAACTGGCCCCTGAAGATATCCCGATAACCCCAGCATCCGCAAGTGGATTTTTCATAACTGCTTGGAAAAGCACACCAGAAACAGCAAGCGCCGCTCCAGTGAAAAGTGCAATAATGATGCGCGGGAAACGTAAATCTTTAATGACTTCAACATCTTCATTTGTCCCTGTAAATATACCTTGAAAAAGATCAATGACACCTATTTCTAAACTACCTTTCACAGCGGATACAGTAGTCATAATAACTAGTAATACTGTGACGATGAAGAAACTCCAAATTTTTTTATTCATCTCAATCTTCCTTTATCTATACATGCATCATGGATACATCATTTTCTTTAATTCATCTAAGGCTTCAATAGCTGCTAAATTCCCCGTCGTTCCAAATAAGCGCTCTTCTAAATCGTACACTCTATTATTTTTAACTGCGGCAAAATGCTTCCAAATGTCGTTCGTTTTAAATTCCTTATCGAACATTTTCACAACTTCATCTGGCATACCATGCGCTGCACGTAAAATAATATCTGGATCAGCTTTTTTTAAGTACTCTGTATTAGAAGCTAAATATTCTACTTTCTCACCTTGTACTATATTTTTACCACCTAGTTGTTTTACTAAATCCCCAATATAGGAGTGTTCTGTCGCAACTAAATAACTTCCAGGTACTCCAAGTAAAATAAGGACTGTCGGTTCTTTCTTCCCTTTCACTTGTTTTTGAATGTCTGCAACTTTTTTATCGAACTTTGTTACGACTGCTTCAGCCTGTTTCTCACGCCCATATGTTTTACCCAAATCTGTAATTGAATTTTGCATGTTTTTTAAACTCGTTAAATTTAAAAAGTTTGCCTTAATGCCCGCTTCATTAAAAACTGGCTTCAACTCATATTCAAGCGTCGTAACAGATAATACTTCTGATGGTTTCATTGATTTTACTTTTTCCATATCAGGACTCATCGGATTCCCAACTTCAGGTAAACCTTTATAGCGCTTTGGCAAAGTTTTAGAACTTGTAGGAATACCTGCTAAATCTACTTCTAATGCATCCATAATTTCAGTCACAGCAACTGTCGTTGCAATAACACGTTCCTCACTACTGCTCTTTACCTTTTTTGCCGTTTCTTTTTTTGGTGATGAGCACCCAGCTATACTAAATAAAAGAATGATAGCCATGAATACACTCGTGATTTTCTTCACTCTCAATCACCACTCCTTTCGGTACAATATGAAACGAGTCTTGATGCATGAAACCATGCATCAAGACTCCAAATTTTACAGTCTACCTGCTCTATATTTACGAACTAAGAAAGCAAGTGATCCTAGTAATAACAACATATACATTCCAATCTGTGCTGTATCTGCTGTTTTTGAGTTTTTCTCTTTTTTTACATCATTCTTCACATTTTCATTTTGCTTCTTACCGTCTGCATTTCGATTAAAATCAGGATTACTGATTGTTTTTACATTGTCTACTTTCGGTGTAATCACTGGATTTTTCGGTTCATTCTTCGGATCGTTTTTCGGATCCTCTTTAATAGTTCCTACTGCACCAATATTATTTGTATCAAATTGAATTTGCACGTCGTAGAAATGATGGTAGTTCATTGAATCGATATCTACTTTTGTTTTCACATTTAATTTCGCAAATAAATCATCGATTTCAAACTCTACTACTCTCGTATTTGCATTTTTATCTTCACTCACTACTTTTGCATCAACAAATGCACCAGCACTTTCTGTTTGGAACTTCGTAATCCATGCACTATTTTTCAGTGTCATCGCAACATATTTTTTGCCATCTTTCACTGTTAATCTTGCTGGCTTTACAACGTATTGATTCATCATTGAAATCTCATCCGTTTTATCTTTTAACACTTTAAAAGTAACATCATATTGACCGTCTTTTAAATTTTTCGGATCAACTATTGTGTGCCCATTTTGATTATTATTTCCACCTTGATTATTGTTATCGTCTTGGTTGTTATTTCCACCTTGGTTATCGTTTCCACCTTGGTTGCCTAAAGCTTTAATACTACCTTTATCAAATGCGAATTGAATGTCGTAGAAATGATGGTAATTCATCGCATCAATATCAACTTTCACTTTTGCATTTAACTTTTTCGATAAGTCGTCTACTTCTACTTCCACTACTCTTGTATCTTGCTCTTTATTTGTACCTAATACTTTCGCATCGACAAACGAATTATTCTTTTCAAACTCAAACTTTGTAATCCATGAGCTATTCGTTACTGTGAAAGATACATATTTCTTACCATCTTTCACTTTTAATACACCTGGACTCTTCGTATATGTGTTCATCATTGAAATTTCGTCTGTTTTATCTTTTAGCACTTTAAAACCGATACTGTATTCACCGTCTTTAAGAGCATTGGGATCAATTGTTGTGTTATTGTCTTGGTTGTCGTTTCCGCCTTGGTTGTCGTTTCCACCTTGGTTATTGTTTCCGCCTTGGTTATTGTTTCCGCCTTGGTTATTGTTTCCGCCTTGGTTATTGTTTCCGCCTTGGTTATTGTTTCCGCCTTGGTTGTCATTTCCACCTTGGTTATTGTTTCCGCCTTGGTTGTCGTTTCCAGCTTGGTTATTGTTTCCGCCTTGGTTGTCGTTTCCACCTTGGTTATTGTTTCCGCCTTGGTTGTCGTTTCCACCTTGGTTGTCGTTTCCACCTTGGTTGTCGTTTCCACTTTGGTTGTCGTTTCCACCTTGGTTATCTAACGGCTTAATGCTATCTTTATCAAATGCAAATTGAATATCGTAGAAATGATGGTAATTCATCGCATCAATATCAACTTTCACTTTTGCATTTAACTTTTTCGATAAGTCGTCTACTTCTACTTCCACTACTCTTGTATCTTGCTCTTTATTTGTACCTAATACTTTCGCATCGACAAACGAACTATTCTTTTCAAACTCAAACTTTGTAATCCATGCACTATTCGTTAATGTAAATGATACATATTTCTTACCATCTTTTACTTTTAATACACCTGGATTTTTTGTATATGTGTTCATCATTGAAATTTCGTCTGTTTGATCTTTTAATGTTTTAAAATTGATGCTGTATTCACCATCTTTAATTGTTTCAGCATCTGGGTTCTTATTTCCATCCGGTTTTTCTACTTCCGGCTTTTTATCTTCATCCGGTTGTTTCTCTTCATTTTTAACTTGTTCAAGTTTATCTTGCTCAAATACAAGCTGTACGTCATGAGTTTGCTTGTAACCTTGCGATGCCACTTCAATAAATACTTTTGTATTTATTTTTTTTGATAAATCAGCTACTTCAAATTCTACTACTCTTGTATCTTTTTCTTTATCTTCACTCACTACTTTTGCATCAACAAATGCACCATCTTTTTCCGTTTGGAAATTTTTAATTAATGAGCTACTTTTTAGCGTTACAATTGCTTTTTTCTTACCATTTTCTACTTTCAATACCCCTGGATTTTCCATATAAGTATTCATCTTAGATTCTTCATCCGTTTGATCTTTTAATACTTTAAATGGAATGCTGTACGCACCATCTTTAATTGTGTTAGAATTTGGTTGTTGATCTGAGTCAGGCTTTTGGTCGGGCTTCTGACTTGGATCCGGATTTTCATTTGGATCTGGCTTATTAGCTGGGTCCTCTTTTTCATCTGGTTTTTCTACATGAATTGGTGTAATGCTATTTTGGTCGAATGAAATACGAATATCATAGTAATGATGATAATTAAAAGCATCAATATCAACTTTCACTTTCGCATTTAATATTTTCTCTAAATCTTCCACATCAAATTCTACTACTCTTGTATCGCTCTCTTTATCTTCACTAACTACATTTACATCAACGAATTGACTACCTTTTTCTGTTTCAAACTTCGTAATCCATGAGCTATGCGTTAACGTAAAGGATACTTTCTTTTTCCCATCCTTCACCTTCAAAGTCCCAGGGCTTACAGAATATTGATTCATCATTGATTCTTCATCTGATGTATCTTTCAAAACTTTAAAACCAATTGAATACTCATCGTCAGCTAATTGGGTAGCTGCTTGAACTGCAAGTGGTTGTAGTGTCGACACGAATGTGAATATCGTTAAAAACATTGCAACGACAATTTTAAAATATCTGTTCAATAGAATGACTCTCCTTTTTGAAAAATTTCCAATTATTTAATACTGTTCCCATCAAATACAAAACGAATATCATATGAAGCGTTATAATTAATAATTGGGATATTAATTTTCACCTTGCCTTTTAGTTTTTCTGACAAGTCAGCAACTTCAAATTCTACTACTCTAGTATTCTCTTTTTTGTTTTCACTTAAGACTGTTGTTTCTAAGAATTGACCATCTTTTTCTACTTGAAAACTTTTAATAGAAGCACTATCTTTCACTTTAAATGAAACATATTGTTTTCCATTTTTAACGGTTAATTTTGCTGGGCTTTCAAAATAACTATTCATTCTAGATGATTCATCTTTATCGCCTTTCCACACAGTAAAAGCAATATTATATTTTCCATCAGCTAGTTGTGTAGCAGCTTTTGCATCTTGTAAACCTAGTGTTGCTATAAACGTAAATAAGACAGCAAATACGGCAATAATCATTTTAAATTGTTTAAACATATATTCATCGCCCTTCCAAAGATTTATTTACTTAACTTCACTTTACGAACTAAGAAAATACCTGAGATTAAAACTAACGCTGCAAATAATCCAATGCGAGCATCATCACCTGTTTTTGGGTTATCTGTTTTTTCAGCCTTTCCACTTTCATTTGTTCCTTTATTTGCATCTTTATTTGTTGCTTTGCTCTCTTCTTTCTTTTTCTCTTCTTTTACTTGGCCATCTTTTTTAGTTTGATCATCAGTTTTTGTTACACCAGCTACACCTTTATCGCCACCTACAGCTTTTACATTCGCATCAAATGCAAAGCGAACTGTGTAATGATGGTCGTAGTTTGCACTTGGTACAACAACATGAATTTTTACTCCTAACGGTTTAGATAAATCATCAACTTTAAATTCAACCGTTCTTTTATCTGCCGCTTCGTCTTTGCTAATTACTTTTGAATCAACGAAATTACCATTCTCTGGTGCTTTAAATTCTGTAATCCAAGCACTATGATTCATTGGAACTTGTACTCTCATCTCACCATTTTTCACAATTAACTTAGCTGGTTTTTCAAAATAATCATTTGCCATTGAAGCTGAATCATCTTCCGCCTTTTTGATAACGTAGTTAATATCGTAAGTACCGTCAGCTAATTTTGCTGAAGCTTGTCCAGATGGCATTACGAGAAAAGCTAGCATACATACTAACGTTATAATAAATGCGGATAATACTGAAAACTTTCTCATTTTGCTTACTTCCTCCTTGTTTATCTTTCGTTTTATAATTTGAAAATGATAATTATTCTCAATTTATAAGAAAAAAATAATCTCTTCTACCTTTATTTAATTGTCATTACTTTATGTAATATAAGTATCGTTGATTATCATTCTCACTAGAGGTCAAAAAATATAATATCCCTCAATATTCCCTATAAAAAGCAATCTAAAATAATTTAATCACTTTACTGATTATCATTCTCAACAGGCTACAAAAAAAATAAACTACCTATTCTACTGTTCCATCACCCCTTCTTCAAAAATGATATAGTCATAGAAAACCTCTTCCCTTGCCCCCGTCACTTCCCTTCCAACATTTCCACGACTAAGTCAATCTTAGCCTAATGCTAATTTTTTTGTCAACTATATTATGTATAAAATTTTTAATATCTAAATTTCTCTATATGCGGCTTTCCCTACAAAAAAAGAGACTTTCTTTCATAGAAAGCCTCTTTTCTCTATTTTTCTACAACAATCTCTTGCTTTTGAAACTTAGAAACTATATAACCAATTCCTATACCAATCATACCTGGAACTAACCAGCCAATCCCTACACTATATAATGGAAGCTTATCTAGAATAGGTGCTAATGCTGCAATTTGCAGATTCGCATTGTGCAATCCATCAAAGAAGCTAATTGCAAATGCTCCTACAATACCGCCTACATACATTGCTAATGGAAGACGAACGTAATTTTCAACGAGTGATAATACGATAAGTACGATACCAATTGGATAAATTGCAATTAAAATTGGTAATGCTAATGCGTTTAACTGTGTTAAACCAAGATTTGCTACCATAAATGCTAATACACAGAAAATGAAAATGACTTTTTGATAAGAAAGCTTTGGTAATAACGAAGAGAAATATTCCCCACAAGCTGCAACAATACCTACAGAAGTTGTTAAACATGCTGCTGTAATTGCGATACCTAGTAATAATGTTCCGTAGCTACCAAATAAATGATTCACGACGTTTGTTAAAATAATTCCTCCGTTTGCTCCCATTCCAAGTGAAACACTAGAAGCTCCAAGGTAAGCAAGTGCTAAATAAACAAGAAGTAAACCAAGTGCTGCAATGAATCCTGCAAAGATCGTTACTTTCGCAATGCTATTCTTATTTGTAATACCTTTTGCTTTTAAAGCATTAATGACAACATTTCCGAAAACAAGTGCTGCTAATCCATCTAAAGTTAAATATCCATCAATAAAACCTTTAAAGAGCGGGGCACTATATGCTTCTGTCGGTGCACCAAATTCTCCAATTGGTGTAATAAGTGCTTTACCTACAATAATTGCAATAACACCTAACAAAATTGGAGTTAACACTTTACCGATGCGTCCCACTAATTTCGATGGGTTTAAAGCTAAATAGAAAGTTACTGCAAAGTAAATAAGTGTAAAGATAACAAGTGGATATGATTGACCAGCTATTTCACTTGGTAAAAACGGTGCAACACTCATTTCGTAAGCAACTGTTCCTGTACGTGGAACACTTACGAATACGCCTAAACATAAATAAATTGCAGTAATGAAAATTAGCGCGAATACAGGATGTACACGTCCTGCTAATTCATTAATATCTCCCTTTAGAGCTATAACAATAACCCCTAATAAAGGCAGTCCTACACCTGTTACGATAAAGCCAAATAACGCGATCCATACATCTGTTCCAGCACCTTGTCCTAATGCTGGTGGGAAAATCATATTACCTGCACCGAAAAATAGTGCAAATAACATTAAACTTATTGCAAACATCTCAGAAAACTTTAAAGATGATTTCATTTCTACTAACCCCCTAATTAATTGTTTGATTAACAAAATATTCTGAATTAAAATCCGTCACATATCCTCTTTCAAGCATACTTCCCCGTAAAAGAACGCAAAAAACACCCGTCCCTAACAAAGGGACGAGTGTTGAAATCGTGGTTCCACCCTTATTCTAATAAAATGAATTTATAACGAAATAAGCTCATTCTATAGCTCGTGTAAATTGATAACGGTTTCATCCGCCAAG
Source organism: Bacillus sp. NPDC060175 (assembly GCF_042728695.1). NCBI lineage: Bacteria > Bacillati > Bacillota > Bacilli > Caryophanales > Bacillaceae > Bacillus > Bacillus sp. NPDC060175. The sequence goes on along the minus strand of NZ_JBHWYR010000014.1, from coordinate 48,635 downwards.
AATTACAATGCATCATGCAGTTCACTCTTGAAGTTTAGAGGTGGTAAGTTTGTCTTTCCGTATTAGGAAGCTCACAGCCTAAGGCTTCCCTCTCTGAGAATCGTCAAAAACAACTCATGTCCTCATCATTACTTTTATAAAATATCTTGTCGAAACTTGTTGTTTTTTATTATATGGGCTATTTTCTAAAAAATCAATAGTTTTATTTTTTCTGAAAAAAATATAGGGAGAAAACTTTTCTCCCTATAACTGCCCTATTAATATTTCTAATTCCTCAGGTGTAACACTCCGCCATTTTCCTACTTCAAGCTCATTTAGCTCTATATTCATAATGCGCACTCGCTTTAACTTTGTTACAGTAAACCCGAAAGCACGGCTCATTCTACGAATTTGCCTGTTCATCCCTTGTGTTAAAACGATGCGAAATGTTGACTGATCGACTCTTGTCACTTTACATGGCTTCGTCATTCCACCTTTAATCTTTACACCGCTGGACATCTCATCAATAAACCAATCTGTAAAAGGTTTATCGACCGTCACAACATATTCTTTCTCATGCTCATGATCTCCGTGTAAAATTTGATTCGCAATCGCGCCATCATTCGTTAATAAAATAAGTCCCTCTGATGCCTTATCTAATCGCCCTACAGGAAAAATTCTCTCTGGATAATTGATATAATCAATAATATTATCTTCAATATGATCGGCTGCTGTACAAGTAATTCCGACTGGTTTATGAAAGGCGATATACACCTTTTCTTTCTCTTCTTTTTCAATAACCTGTCCATCAATCGTTACAATATCACCATCGCTCACGAGTGCACCGTGCGTACATATTTCGCCGTTAATAGCCACGCGGCCCGCTTTAATAAGACGGTCTGTTTCGCGTCTTGAGCAAGATTTTGCTTCGCTTATGTATTGGTTGATTTTCATGTTTTATTCCTTTTCTTATAGATTAAAAGCGTCAATCCATGGCAATATCATTATGCCAAGATTGACGCTCCTTCACTTCGCAAAAACAACTAAATAAATAACCCCAATCACCAAAAATATTCCGCAACAAGCTAACAATACTTTTGCAAGTTTGTCCATAAACATATAATGGTTTCCCCTTTTGTTTGGTTGTTTGCTATTTTAATTCGACGACTGTTACGCCTAGGCCTCCCTCGCCCATGTCACCGTAACGGTAATTCTTCACACCACGGTGCTTCTTCAAGTAATCTTGTACACCTTGGCGAAGCGCTCCCGTACCTTTACCGTGAATAATCGATACGCGAGGATAGCTCGCAAGCTGTGCATCGTCTAAATATTTTTCAACGCGCATCATTGCATCTTCATAACGTTCGCCGCGAAGGTCAAGCTCTAACGACACGTGATAATCTCTACCCTTCACACTTGCGACTGCTTTTTTCTCTGTTTGCTTCGGTGTATTAATGTATTCCATATTGGATTCTTTCACTTTCATCTTCAGAATACCAATTTGTACGCTCCACTCTGTATCACTTACTTTTTCAAGCAATTGACCTTTTTGACCGAACGTTAACACTTTTACTTCATCGCCTGCACGTAATTGTTGTTTTGGCGCCGTGTTTTTCACGTTTACTTTTTGTTTCTTCACAAGCTCTGGCGCTGCCCCTTCTAGACGGCTCTTCGCTTCAATAAGCTCGTGGTCTTTCACATTTACAAGCTGTGCTTTACGCAATTGACGAAGTTCGTGAATAATGCCTTCTGCTTCTTTCTTCGCAGCTTCGACTTTTTCTTCCCCTTCTTTTTGCGCTTTTAATAATCGCTCATCACGATCATCGTTAAATTCAATAATTTGACGTTGTAATTCGCGATGAAGTTTTTCAGATTGCTTACGATGTTCTTCCGCTTCTTTTCGTTCGCGTTCTGCATTTTTTTGGCTTTCTTCTAGCTTTGCAATCATATTTTCGATTTTGTTCGTATCTGTACTAATATGGTTACGAGCGCGATCAATAACGCGATCAGACAAACCAAGACGCTTCGAAATTTCAAAGGCGTTACTACGTCCTGGTACACCGATTAATAATTTGTACGTTGGGCTTAATGTATTCACATCGAACTCAACGCTCGCATTAATAACTTGCTCACGATTGTATCCATATGCTTTTAATTCTGGGTAATGCGTCGTTGCAACAACGCGAGCACCGCGGTTACATACTTCATCCAAAATTGAAATTGCAAGTGCAGCCCCTTCTTGCGGATCTGTCCCAGCACCTAATTCATCAAATAGGACTAAACTTTCAAAATCAGCTTTTTCTAAAATATCTACAATGTTTACCATATGAGAAGAGAATGTACTTAAATTTTGTTCAATCGATTGCTCATCACCGATATCAGCAAAGATGTTTTTAAATACACATATCTCTGATTCATCCATTACCGGAATATGAAGACCCGATTGCGCCATTAAGACACAAATACCGACTGTTTTAAGTGTAACTGTTTTACCACCTGTATTCGGTCCTGTAATAACGATTGTTGTAAAGTCTTTACCAAGCATAATGTTATTTGGCACGATAATTTCCGGATCAATAAGCGGATGGCGTGCTTGTTTTAAATCCATGTAGCGTTCATTATTTACGATTGGCTTCGTCGCTTTAATTCGCTTCGCATAAAGAGCTTTCGCAAAAATAAAATCAAGATTTGCAACTACTTCTACGTTCGATAAAACGATATCAGCTTCCACTGCTACTTCTTCTGTTAACATCATTAAAATGCGTTCTACTTCTTGTTTTTCTTTCACACGTGCTTCTTGCAGTGCGTTATTTAGTTCCACAATTACTTGCGGCTCGATAAATAATGTTTGTCCAGAAGCCGATTGGTCATGAACAATACCGCCATATACGCCGCGATATTCTTGTTTTACTGGAATTACGTAACGGTCGTTACGTATTGTCACAATTGCATCTGATAACATTTTTTGTGCGTTTGAAGAACGCGTCATGTTTTCTAATTTTTCACGAATACGGCTTTCCGCAGTACGAATTTGGTTACGAATACCACGCAATTTGTCACTTGCGCTATCGACTACTTCACCGCCGTCACCGATACAATTTGTAATTTTCTTTTCTAAATCATATAAAGATATAATTTGCGCAACATGTCCTTCTAGAATTGGAAGCTCTACGCCATTCTCAGCCATGTCTTCAATAAATCGTTTCATCTGGCGGCTACCATACATCGTACTTGCGATTTCGATTAACTCATGCGGACTTAACATACTCCCAATTTTCGCACGCTTAACATTTGAGCGAATATCAGAAATCCCTCCAAGTGGTACATGTCCTTTTAAACGGATAACTTTCGCTGCCTCATCCGTTGTTTCTTGCAGTTCCACAATTTCTTCAAAATCTGTGCTTGGCACTAAATTCTTCACCTTGTCACGACCAAGTGAAGATGCTGTATGTTCAAGTAATTGTTCTTTTACTTTATTGTATTCTAATACACGCAACGTTCTTTCTAACATGTTGCAGGTCCCCCTTGTGTTACTTATTACGTTTAATATAGTCTAATAAACGTTCAATATCCCATGTGTTAATCACGTTATCTTTTTGAATCCAACCTTTACGCGCTGCTGCTACACCTGTTTCCATATCTTCTAACATTTCAAGTGTATGGGCATCCGTATTAATCGCTACTTTTACACCAGCATCTTGTGCTTGTTTTAATAATTTCGCACTTAAATCTAGACGGTTTGGATTTGCATTTAATTCTAAAACTGTATTTGTTTCTTTTGCGAGTTGGATTAATAAATCTGTATCTACATCGTAACCCTCACGACGCCCAAGAAGACGTCCTGTCGGATGGGCAATCATTGTGACATGCTTATTCTCAAGTGCAGTGCGAAGACGTTTCATAATCGTTTCACGGTCTTGTGAGAAGCTAGAATGAATTGCACCGATTACATAATCCAATTCTGCTAATACTTCATCATCAAAATCAAGTGTTGCATTTGGTAAAATGTCCATTTCGATCCCGCGCAAAATTGTAATGTCTGGATACTTTTCATTCATACGTTCAATTTCTTTCGCTTGTTCACGAAGGCGCTCTTTCGTTAAACCGTTCGCTACTTTCAAGTATTGCGAGTGATCAGTAATTGCCATAAATTTATATCCACGAGCGCGGCACGCTTGTACCATTTCCTCAATTGAAAAGGCACCGTCACTCCATGTTGTATGCATATGTAAATCACCTTGTATATGAGAGAACTGAATTAAGTTCGGATACTCTTTAATTAATTCAATTTCTTTTCCATCTTCACGCACTTCTGGTGGGATGAATGGAAGGCCAAAGTGGGCGAAGAATGCTTCTTCTGTTTCGAATGTTTTCACTTCACCTGTCTCTAAGATTTCCACACCATATTCACTAATTTTCTCGCCTCTATCTTTCGCGATTTGGCGCATTTTTACGTTATGGTCTTTTGATCCTGTGAAATGGTGAAGAGTTGTAATAAACTCTTCTGGTTTTACTAAGCGGAAATCAATTGAAATATCATATTCATATTGAAGACGAACAGACACTTTCGTATCGCCACTTGCAATCACTTCAATCATATTATCAAATTGTAGTAAATGTTCACGTACTACTGCTGGCTCTGTCGTTGCAATGATGAAATCTAAATCTTTCACTGTCTCACGAACACGGCGTAAACTACCAGCACGTGAGAAACGAATTATTTCAGCAACATTCGACAATTTCTCCTCTATTTCCCCGGCAATAGGCAATACCATCGCAATTGGTAACCTCTCTGGACGAGAGCCTACTTGATCAATGGCTTCTAATATTTTCTCTTCTGTTTTCTTACCGAATCCCGCTAAAGCTTGTACTTTATTTTCTTCACAAACAGCTTTTAACGTTTCCATATCAACAACACCAAGTTCTTTGTATAACTTGGCCACCTTCTTACCACCAAGGCCTGGTAGTTTTAATAGTGGTAATAAACTGCTTGGTACTTCTTTTTCAAGTTCTTGTAGTACTTCAGATGTTCCCGATTCTATATATTCTTGAATAACTGCTGCCGTTCCTTTTCCGATACCTGGAATCTTTGTGAAATCTTCAATTTCAGAAAGACTACGGTCATCACTTTCTAGTGCTGCCGCCGCTTTACGGAATGCAGATATTTTAAATGGATTCGCGCCCTTCAGTTCCATAAACAGGCCGATTGTCTCTAGTAATTTGATAACTTGTTTTTTATTCACTTTCATCATTGCCCCGCCTTTCTTTCATAGAAAAAAACTTCTCTTTCCGAAAAAAGAGAAGTTACACTCTGCTACCTGTCTGCCATAGTTCCTTCACCTTTTCAGAAAGAATCGGTGTATCGTCTACAATTATTTTGCTAATTGATGATTTTTGTAATGGTGTTTGTATTTGTTCAATTGGAAGAATTGATCCAACGATAATTAAGACAAACAGAATGATATACACTTCTAAAAAGCCAAGAAGTGCCCCAGCAACCGCATTGACTTGCTTTAAAACTGGGATTTCTGCAAACATATTCAGTAAATTACCAAGTAGTGAAAGTGCGATTTTTGTAATAATAAATAATACAATAAACGCAATTGCTTGATAGAAGACACCCTCAATATTATTCGCATCTATCCATTCTGGAACAGAAACATTCTTATCAAATGGATACGGAATAATTTTCGCAAGTGCTGGCGCTAAATCTTTACAATACCAGTATGCAACGAGGTATGCGATAATAAAGCTTGTTAACTTTACAAGTTGCAAAATAAATCCTCTGCGTAAACCGAGGAAGAATCCCATAACAAGCAATAAAATGATAATAATATCAATCATGTTTATTCAATTCCTTTTTGTGTCATACTTTCTTTCAATTTCTCATGTTCTTCTTTTAATTTTATGTAATCGTGTATGACGTTTACCGCCGTCAATACCGCTAGTCTACTCGTATCAAGCGAAGGATTCTTGGCATTGAGTTCGCGCATTTTATCATCCACAATCGCTGCTACCATGCGGATATGACTTGTACTTTCATCGCCAACAACTGAATATTGTTGACCATATATTTCTACATTAATTCGACTTTTATTTCCCTTTTGTTGTGACAACTCACCGGCCTCCAATCACGTACAGAATCCTAAAGTTTATCATACCATGAACCATCATAATATGGAAACAGAAAGAACAATCCGATATGATAAAAATAACAACATAAAAAAGGAGCGACCATTTTGTCAAATTCTATCGTAATACAAACAAGTTCTACAGTAATTGAAGACATGAAACAACAATACAAACAAGCACTTAGCCCCAAAATTCCGCAAGGCGGTATCTTTATGGCAAAAGTTCCATCTTGCACAATTACAGCTTATAAATCAGGAAAAGTGATGTTTCAAGGTGGACGTGCTGAAGCAGAAGCTTCTCGTTGGCAAACTGTCTCTCAAACACCAAAATCAGCTGTAAAAAAATCGGTCAATTCACATCGTTATGCGCCGCCCGCTTCCATCGGTACAATGTCTATTCTAGGATCAGACGAAGTAGGTACTGGTGATTACTTCGGACCGATGACAGTAGTTGCTGTATATGTGGATGCAAAGCAAATTCCACTTTTAAAAGAACTTGGTGTAAAAGACTCCAAAAACTTAAATGATGCTCAAATTGCTGAGATTGCAAAACAACTCCTTCACGTTGTTCCTTACAGCTCTCTCGTTCTTCATAATGAAAAATATAATGAGCTATTTGATAAAGGAAACAACCAAGGTAAACTAAAAGCTTTACTACATAACAAAGCAATTACAAACTTACTAGCGAAAATAGCACCTACAACACCAGAAGGCATCTTAATCGACCAATTTACACAGCCTGATACATACTATAAGTATTTAGCGAAACAAAAACAGGTACAGCGTGAAAATGTTTACTTCGCTACGAAAGGTGAAAGTGTCCATTTAGCAGTAGCTGCTGCTTCCATTTTAGCTCGTTACTCATTCGTAAAACAATTTGATGAACTAAGCAAAAAAGCTGGTATGCCACTTCCAAAAGGTGCTGGTAAACAAGTTGATATTGCCGCTGCTAAATTAATTCAAAAAGTCGGTAAAGAAAGACTACCTGAGTTTGTGAAAGTGCATTTTGCTAATACAGAGAAGGCGTTTCGCTTACTGAAAAAATAACTACTTTTTAGTATCGACAGGATATGGATGAACTAAACAAGGCGAAAAGAATTGCGTTCTTTTCGCCTTTTATGGATGATATAACAACCTAGAAATTACCCTTTATTTCATCCTGGCACTCAAAAATGTAAAAAATCCCATTTTTGTTATAATCAATAGTAAAAACCTCTTATTTTTGTTATAATCTAAATATACAGAATATAAATAACCCAAGGAGAGGTTCCTATTGCTACTTCTACAAATGATTCTAAATATTTTACTAGGGGATCCACATGAACGCCAATTCAAAATTAGAGAAAACATTCAGCTACTAAGTGAACAACGAGAATTCAACAATTTAATAGAGCGCTATGGTCGATCTTTTTTATTAAACTTTCGGCTTCGAAAATTTATCGGGAAACACGATGCCCACTTGTTAATTCGAAATCCAGTCAAGCTACAATACTTCTGTGAGGAACTTGAATTTATGATTAAAAGAAGAGGATTGTTTAAATAAGGAGAGAATTCATATGAACTCTGAAAAGGTTAAAAAGTTATTATATGTTTTCGTACACCTCGTAGGCCCGCTTTCTTACCTCATTATCTCTACCATTTGGGGAGCTTTTTTCACTTCCAAATCTACATTCGAAAATATATCTGATAATCTTTGTGTGATGGCCATCTATTACGTGTTTATAAGCTTACTGTGGTTTTTCTATTTAGGTCGATTAGACAAAGACGTGGATAGGATTACACAAGAGATTCATAACAACAAGATGTAATACATATAAAAAAGGAGAGCCGCCAAGACTCTCCTTTTTGTGTTAACTTCGCTTCTGCTTCTTATTTGATGAAGATACTTTATGAGAACCCGTTTCATGCGTAGTTGTTCCTTGTCCTTCCACCTCTGGAGAACCTAGGCTTGATCTAGAATGATCTGTTTTCACTTTCTTACTCATTACAATCACCCCCAAGATTACTTTTTACTTAAGGGTAAAAAACTATTCAACATAACCATCTGAACATATACTGGCTACTCTTTTATCCTCCTGTCTGTTTTTCACTAATGTCCCATAGACGTTTTGCGACATCCTTATCCAAAGCGGCTTCAGATGTTTTCCCCACTTGCTTGTCGGCATAGTAACAGCCACTATGGTCAATGAATCCATTTGATTCTGCTAGCCATATTAAAGTTTCCGCACCTTCCTCGGGTGTACGAGAGAAAGGTTTCATTGCTGCCATAGTTAAGCGAGCAACCAGACCATTGTCCTGGTTAAAATTCGTATTCACTAGCCCCGGGTCAAAGCTATAAGCACTAACACCCGTTCCCTCCAACCGCTGTGCCAATTCAAAGGTGAATAAAATGTTAGCTAGTTTTGTTTGCGCATAACGCATTGTAGGACCGCCCATGAACTTCTTAACACCGCGATACAGTTGTTCTGCATCTAGATCACCGAAATCAATTCCCTTTTTAGCCATTTTGTGACCGTGAGATGCGGTGGTAATGACACGAGCAGGAGCACTTTCTTTTAAACGCTCCAACAACAAATTAGTGAGTAAGAATGGACCTAAATGGTTTACTGCCCAGGTCATCTCCAAACCGTCCTCCGTAAGCTTCCTTGTTTGAAATAAAGCACCAGCATTATTCACTAATATATCTATTCTCGGACACCTTTCTAAAATATCAGTAGCTACCCGGCGTATAGATTGTTGGGAAGCCATATCAGCCAGAAATAAATCTACCACCACATTCCCATTCGTTACATCCTTAATTTGAGTCATAGCATCATTCGCTTTTGCCTCGTTGCGTGCAATAATTCCTAGCTTGGCACCACGCTCCGCAAATGCCTTAGCTGCCGCTAATCCAATACCACTTGTTGCACCAGTGATTACTATATACTTGTCACGCAATGTCCACTTTGTCTGACTTGGAATTTCCCCCATTGTACAAAAACCCCTTCCCTTGCCCATAAATATTTCATTCGTTTTACTATATGTGAGAGATGAACGAACCTATGAACAACATTTTTCCAAACAAAAAAAGCGAGAGCAGTTGCTCTCGCTTTTTTTATCTTAAAACTCCGAAGAACCTGGAGTTCTTGGGAATGGAATTACGTCACGGATGTTAGCCATACCAGTGATGTACATTAGGAAGCGCTCAAAACCTAGACCGAATCCAGCGTGTTTTGTACCGCCGTATTTTCTAAGTTCTAAGTACCACCAGTAGTCCTCTTCGTTCATACCTAATTCTTTAATTCTGTCTACTAAAACGTCTATTCTTTCTTCACGTTGGCTACCGCCGATTAATTCGCCGATGCCAGGAACTAGAAGGTCAGTAGCTGCTACTGTTTTACCATCTTCGTTCATACGCATGTAGAATGCTTTAATGTCTTTCGGATAGTCAGTTACGAATACAGGGCGTTTGAAGATTTCTTCTGATAAGTATCTTTCGTGCTCTGTTTGTAAGTCAATACCCCATTCTACTGGGTATTTGAATTCAGCACCTGATTCTTGAAGTACTTTAATTGCTTCTGTATAAGTGATGCGACCGAAGTCAGAGTTAATTACGTTGTTCATGCGCTCTAGAACTGTTTTATCAACAAAGCTGTTGAAGAAGTCCATTTCTTCTGGTGCATGTTCTAATACATATTTCATTGCATATTTCAGCATATCTTCTGTAAGATCCATTACATCGCCTAATTCAGCGAATGCAATCTCAGGCTCAACCATCCAGAACTCCGCTGCGTGGCGAGTTGTGTTTGAGTTTTCTGCACGGAATGTAGGTCCGAATGTGTACACATCACGGAACGCTAATGCATAAGCTTCAGCATTCAGCTGTCCACTTACTGTTAAGTTTGTTTCTTTACCGAAGAAGTCTTTTGATTCATCAACTTGTCCTTCTTCACCTTTTGGTACGTTGTTTAAATCTTGCGTTGTTACGCGGAACATTTCGCCTGCACCTTCTGTATCACTACCAGTGATAATTGGTGTGTGAACATGTACAAATCCACGCTCTTGGAAGAATTGGTGAATTGCAAATGCTGCGATAGAACGCACGCGGAATGTTGCAGAGAATGCGTTTGTTCTTGGACGTAAGTGAGCGATTGTACGTAAGTATTCAAACGTGTGACGTTTCTTTTGAAGTGGGTAATCAGAATCTGATAAGCCCTCTACATCAATTTTTTCTGCTTTAATTTCAAATGGTTGCTTTGCTCCAGGCGTTGCAATTACTTTACCTTCTACTTTAACTGAAGAGCTAAGTGGAAGTTTTGCAATTTCTTTGAAGTTCTCTAATTCTGTATCGAAAACGATTTGAACGCCTTTGAAGAAGCTACCGTCGTTTAATTCGATGAAACCAAATGCTTTTGAATCACGTAAGTTACGAATCCACCCTGATACTTGTACTGTTTGATCTGCATACTTTTCTGTATCTCTATACAGACTTTTTACTAATGTGTTTTCCATAGTGAAATTCTCCTTTGCTGATATATTTAAATACAAAAAAACCTTTCATCCATAAAGGGACGAAAGGTTAAACTTCGCGGTACCACCCAATTTGTCATAAAGACCAACTTTAACTCGTATGTAATACATACTTCCCAGTTTGTAACAGGCCGGATTCCCGTCTAAGTCTACTCTTGAATACAAGATCCAATTTCGGTTAGCAACTCCAAGGTGTTCTTCACATATACCGCCTCATCAGGCTCTCACCGCCCCTGACTCGCTTTGGATTATAGTATATACTACTTTTCCTTATCATCGTCTTTCGTTTTGTTAAACTAAAATTAATGTACTACATTCGTGGAAAAGATGCAAGATGCCAGAAAATATATCAGCGATTTTTATAATATATCGACTTACCGACACTTTTCGACAATCGCATCATAAAAAAACTGCCGGGAAAATTCCGGCAGCTGTTTTTATTACTTACGTAACTCCGCACCAAATTTCTCTTCTACCGCTGTTAATACACGGCTATGTGCTTCTGTTACTTCTTCGTCTGTTAATGTACGTTCTGCATCGAAGTAGTTCATAGAGAATGCAAGTGATTTCTTGCCTTCTTCCATTTTTTCACCTTCGTATAAATCAAATAGTGTTACGTCTTTCAGAAGTTCTCCGCCAGCTTCAGCAATGACTTGCTTCATCTCACCAGCTTTTGTTTCTGTTGTTACTACAACAGCCATATCACGTGTCATAGATGGGAAACGTGGAATTGCTGAGTAGTAAGTTTCTTCCACGTCTGCACCGAATACTTTTGCAAGAGATAATTCGAATACGAATGTATCTTTCACATCTAATTGTTTTTGCGATTCTGGGTGCAATTGACCGATGAATCCAATTACTTCGCCATCTAATACGATGTCAGCTGTACGGCCTGGGTGCATACCTTCACGTTTTGCTGGTGCATATGCGATTTGGTTTACAACGCCAAGTACGTCGAATAATCCTTCTAGCACACCTTTCATAACGAAGAAGTCTACTACTTTCTTCTCACCTTGCCATGCATGGTGAAGAGCAAGACCTGTCATAACACCCGCAAGATGTTGTTCTTCTTTCGGAAGTTCTCCTGCTTCTGTCGGTAAGAAGATAGAACCTACTTCGTATAAAGCAACACTATCGTTTTTACGAGCATTATTGTATGAAACTGCTTCTAACAATTGTGGCACTAAGCTTAAACGAAGTTGACTACGCTCTTCACTCATTGGAAGCGCAAGATTTACAGGAGCTTTTTCGTTCGGCTCTACCATATATTGTTTTGCTTTGTCAGCGCTTGTTAATGAATATGTGATTGCTTCATATAAACCAGCACCTTCTAAGAAGCGACGTACTTTACGACGTTTCGTTTGTGCTGCTGTTAATTTACCACGTGTCATCGTTCCAGAAGGTAATGTAACTGGAATGTGATCATACCCATACAGACGACCCACTTCTTCTACTAAGTCTTCTGAAATTGTAATATCAGGACGACGTGCTGGTACATTTACATGGAATGTCCCTTCTACTTCTGTGAATGGGAATTTCAAGTTTGTGAACATTGTACCCATTTCACTTGCAGAAATATCTGTACCTAATACACGGTTTACTTTTTCAGCAGTAACAGATACTGTACGTTCTTGTACTTGTAAGTTATCAGCTTCTACTACACCTTCAAGTGCTTCACCACCAGCATATTTCGCCATTAAAGCAGCCGCATGTTGAATCGCTTCAAATGTACGTGTTGGATCAATTCCTTTTTCGAAACGTGCACTTGATTCACTACGAAGACCTAAGTCTTTTGATGTACGGCGTACTGTTTGACCTGCAAAGTATGCAGACTCGATTAAAACGTTTACCGTCTCATTTGTAACTTCAGAATCAGCTCCGCCCATTACCCCAGCAACAGCTAAAGCTTTTGTACCGTTTGTAATTACAAGATGATGCTCTTGTAACGTACGTTCTTGATCATCTAATGTTTCAATTTTTTCGCCTTCTTTTGCAAGACGAACAACGATTTCTTTTGAACCTAATTTATCGTAATCGAATGCATGTAACGGTTGACCGTATTCCATTAAAATATAGTTTGTAATATCAACTACATTGCTAATTGGACGAATACCAGCTGCCATAAGGCGAGTTTGCATCCACATTGGTGATGGACCAATCTTTACGTTCTTCACCATTTTCGCAATGTATAACGGATTTTCTTCTTTCGCTTCTACACTTATAGAAATGTAATCAGAAGTTTTTTCTGCTGTTTCTTGTAAGTTGATAGCTGGAAGTTTTACTTCACGGCCGTAAATAGCAGCTACTTCATATGCAACACCTAACATGTTTAAGCAATCTGCACGGTTTGGTGTTAAACCAAGCTCAAGTACTTCATCATGTAAGTTTAAAATTTCAAGTGCATCTGCACCAACTTCAGCGTCACTTGGGAAGATGAAGATTCCATCTGCGTAATCTTTCGCAACTAGTTTCCCATTAATGCCAAGCTCTTGAAGGGCACAAACCATACCATGAGAAGCTTCACCGCGTAGTTTTGCTTTTTTAATTTTGAAGTTACCAGGAAGTACAGCGCCAACTTTTGCAACCGGTACTTTTAAACCTTTTGCAATATTAGTAGCACCACAAATAATTTGAACTGGCTCTTCTTCACCGATATCGATTAAGCATTTGCTTAACTTATCAGCTTCTGGGTGTTTTTCACATTCTAATACGTGACCAACTACAACACCTTTTACACCTTTATTTAATACTTCAACGCCTTCTACTTCAATACCACTTTTCGTGATTTTGTCTGCTAGTTCTTGTGCCGTTACATCTTTAATATCTACATACTCTTGTAACCAACGATATGATACGAACATATTTATCCTCTCCTTCCCTTACGCTCGTTTGAATTGTTGTAAGAAACGTACATCATTTGTATAGAAATGACGAATGTCATCAACGCCGTATTTCAACATTGCGATACGCTCTGCGCCCATACCGAATGCGAAACCTTGATATTCTTTTGAATCATAACCAGCCATTTCAAGTACGTTCGGGTGAACCATACCTGCGCCTAAAATTTCGATCCAACCAGTTCCTTTACAAGTGCCACAACCTTTACCGTGACACATCATACAAGAAATATCCATCTCGACAGATGGCTCTGTGAATGGGAAGAAACTTGGACGAAGACGGATTTCACGATCTTCACCGAACATCTTTTTCACGAATACTTGTAATGTACCTTTTAAATCACTCATGCGAATGTTTTTATCAATTACAAGACCTTCAATTTGCATGAACTGGTGTGAATGCGTCGCATCATCATCATCGCGTCGATACACTTTACCAGGACAAATAATTTTAATTGGTCCTTTTTCTTTGTTATTTTCCATCGTACGTGCTTGCACAGAAGATGTATGTGTACGTAATAACGTTTCTTCTGTAATGTAGAATGTATCTTGCATATCACGCGCTGGGTGATCTTTCGGTAAGTTTAATGCTTCGAAGTTGTAGTAGTCTTTTTCTACTTCTGTTCCTTCAGCTACTTCATAACCCATACCGATAAATACATCTTCAATTTGCTCAACAACTGCTGTTAACGGATGGTGACAACCTGTTTCAACAGGACGACCTGGCAGTGTAACATCAATTGTTTCAGTAGCTAATTTCGCCTCAATTACTGCTTTTTCTAAGTTGCCAATTTTGTCTTCTAGACGCGTTTGAATCGCTTCACGTACTTCATTTACTAATGCTCCCATACGTGGACGCTCTTCTGCTGATAATTTTCCCATGCCGCGTAATACTTCTGTAATTGGACCTTTTTTTCCTAAATACGCTACGCGTACGTCGTTTAAGCCCTTTAGCTCTTTCGCTTCTTCAATAAGCTCTAACGCTTTTTGCTTTAGCTCTTTTAAACGTGCTTCCATTTGGAACCCTCCTAATTTTAAAAATAAAAAAACCCCGCTCCCAAAAAGGGACGAGGTAAATTCGCGGTACCACCCTAAATTGACAGAACAAGTCTGCCCACTCATTAGTTATAACGATCAATTCTGACCGGAACGCCTTTACATATAAATGGTCCTGGCGCCAACTCCAGAGGTGAATTCACTTCCATCTACCATAAGAATGCTTTCAGTCTACGGCACTCTCTCCCTATATGGCGATTTTGTAAGCTACTCTTCTCTATCAACGTTTTTCGTTATTTAACTTTTATTGTATGTTCATTACGAACGTATACTTCAACTTATTATAAGAAGTTTTTTATTTGTTCGCAACTGGGCTTTGTAAATAATACGTTAAAATCCCTGCTGCAACCGCAACATTTAATGATTCTGCCCCTCCGTAAATCGGAATATACAAGTTTTGATCAGTTTTTGCAAGAATTTCTTGGCGTACGCCGCTTCCTTCATTTCCTACAATTAATGCAAAACTTCCGGCCGGTGTTACTTCAACGTGCGGAACTCCATTTTCAAGAGCTGTTCCATATACAGGCACGTTATTTTCTTTTAACTTGTCTACCCATTCTTCTAAGTTCCCTTTTACAACCGGTAAGTGGAAAATAGAACCTTGTGTAGAGCGTAGCACTTTACTATTATAAACATCAACGCACCCTTCTCCAAGCACAACGGCATGAATACCAGCTGCATCAGCTGTACGAATAATCGTTCCCAAATTACCTGGGTCTTGAAGGCCGTCTAATAAAAGAAATTTCCCATCAGTAAGAGCTACTTCTTTCTCATGTTTCTCACAAACAGCAAATACACCTTGCGTTGTTTCTGTTTCGCGAAGTACTTTTACAATTGCTTCAGGCACAATATACATTTCAACATCATTAACTGTCCAATCTTTCGGAAGATCTGTCTGATCTGAAACGATAAGTTCTGTTACAACTCCTGCCTTTAACGCTTCCTCTACTAAATGGAATCCTTCTACAAAAAATAAACCTTTGTTATCGCGCTCTTTTTTCGTCTGCAGCTTTTTCCACTGCTTCACACGTGGGTTTTGTACTGAATCAATGTTTTTCATAATATGTATTTCCCTCTCTTCTTGTCTTATCATTATAGCCTATTTTTCATACATATTTACATAAAAAAGAACAAAAACTAACGTCAGTTTCAATTCTGAAGAAGAGGTGAATATAATGAGTTTTAATTTACGCGGCGCTGTATTAGCGAATGTATCTGGAAATTCGCAAGACCAATTACAAGAAACGATTGTCGATGCAATTCAAAGCGGTGAAGAAAAAATGCTTCCAGGTCTTGGCGTTTTATTCGAAGTCATTTGGAAAAATGCTGATGAAAATGAAAAACACGAAATGTTAGGAACACTGGAGCAAGGTTTAAAAAAATAAGCAATAAAAGGTCACCTTAGAAAAAACTAAGGTGATTTTTTTATGTCTATAAAATTTTTCTTTTCCTAAACATTTCTACTTTACTAACGCTGATTGATGGAGTACAATGTTCAAAATACATTTAAACCTATCGTTTTTCTTTAAATACATCAATAGATAAAAGGAGTGAATGTTTTATGCGTCGTATTACGCTTGAACAAATTTTTCAACATCATATTACACAAAAATACGTAAACCGTTCTGGGATGGTCCATGCGATTGCTGTCGCTTACCATGCGTTTCACTTAGCTAAAAAGCATCACGCCTCAGTCGATGCTGCGACAAAGGCTGGATTCCTTCATGATATCGGACATCACACATGGTACAGTGAGGGAGAATGGGACTATGACTTGTATAAAAAGAATGATATACATGCGATTAAAGGAGCGGAAAGAGCTCATAAATTGCTTATTAGATTAGGGGAACACCCTAATCTAGCAAAAGAAATTTCTGTTGCAATTCTTCTGCACACTGATTCTTTCCTACTAGAACAAACGCTTGAAAGAACACCTCTACAAACCGTTATTAAGCGGGCAGATGAAGCCGATGAAGAGCCAGGCGGAGCACACCATTATAGAACGATTTCTTATGAAAAAGCAATAAAAGCAATGCAGCAGTTAGATCGATTGGTAGAGCGTGAATTGCAAATAGAGCAATCGAAATCGAATAACAAAACAGAACATAGTTACCAATGAGAAAGAGGCATCACTACAGAGTGATACCTCTTTTATTATTTTTACTAATCATGTAACAAGAAGTGCAATTGTAAAAATTCTAACTTTGTATGTAATATTTGAGCATAACATTATAAATAAAAATACCTTATAATTATATATAAGAATATAAAAGAGGTGATTTTATACATGCAATCCACTACACAACTTCCATATGAACAGAAACACTCCATGTCATGGGGGCAATTTATTAGTTCTGTCTTATTTGCTTTTTTTGGAACCGGACTTATCACTTTATTTCTAGCATTACCTTTAATGATTTATACAGCTGGTCTCACAAATAAAAAGCAAATAGCCTTATATGATTCTATTGCAAATACTACAAGTATCGCATTGCAACTAGGGATTTTATTGTTCTTCATTTTTAAATACGAACCTGCAAAAAGACTATTACTAGAGGCATTTAACTTTAGGGCACTCAAAGAATGGCGTACATACATATACTTGCTCCTTTTTTTCGCGTTAAATATTCTTCTTAATTTCATCATGTTAAATTATGTATTCCAAGACGCAACGAAACAACAATCTTCTGCACTAAACTTAGAAGTTTTTAATCAATATCAAACATTACTACTTATTGGCTTTGCAATACTCACACCAATTTTTGAAGAACTCATTTTCCGTGGCTTCATACTTCGCTTCTTATCAGAGCGTTTTCCATTTTGGATTGCAGCAGTCTTAACGAGTTTCTTCTTCGGTATCGCACACACATACTCACTTGGAGTAATGGTAATCACATTCTTCATGGGACTTTTAATGGCTATTCTATGTAAGAAAACAAATTCTATTATTCCAGCTATGCTATTTCATATTATGAATAATATGTTCGCCTTTTTAGTATAAAGAGAGGTATCATCCCGATACCTCTCTTTTCTCTCTAGCTGGTTTATTAGCAGGAATCAATGGGGCACGTTCAAAAATTAATAGTATACGCAACATGGGACTCATTATTTTTTCGATAGGACTGTTGGCAGCTCATGTCTATGCCTAATTCATTTTTCATTCGTTAAGGAGTTATTACACATGGAATCTACCGGATTATTTATTTGGCTTATCTTAGCCCCTATTTTATTGTTATGCGAATTCATCGTGGGTATTTTTTTAATTGCTGCCGGAATTAAATATCGAATTTTTTTTACATTCATAGCAGGATTGATTAGCATATTGCTTATCGTTGTTCCTATCATTTGTATAGGTTATGGAATAGACATAGAGCGGATGATCCTAATTTCTGGAACCTTATATTGGTGTCTCTTCTCTTTAGCTGGACTATTAGCTATTATAAGCGGAAGACAAATATCAAGTATTCGTTCTATGGGCACGATTTTGTTTATAACAGGATTATGCTCTGTGAGTGGTTATCATCTTTTATATCTCACTCTTTAAAAGACAAAAAAGCAGGGAAATTAATTCCCTGCTTTTCTATTTCGTTTATTGCCTGATGGTAAGAAGAACGATAACACCCAAGCAATACCTGCGAGTATTGTTGCAATTAAGAAGGCATCATTAATACCATTAATTGCAGATAGCTTTGAAATTTGTCCGAATAATAGTTGCGTGCTCATCGCATCTCCTGCTTGAGCTGATCCGGCTAATGCCGCTAAGCTTTGGCCCATACCGTGTACTTTATCAACTAAAATTGGGTTTGACGTCGTTAACATGTTGCCGTAATCTGCTACGTGAGCAGTAGTTTGTTGCGTCATAAGCGTGATTAATATCGCTGTTCCAATTGAACCAGCTACTTGTCTTGACGTATTTTGCGTTGCTGTACCGTGAGAAATTAATTTCATCGGCAGTGCATTCATACCAGCTGTCATAATTGGCATCATAATGAATGACATACCAATTGAGCGTATAATATAATCCGTCATAATAACGCTATACGGTGTATCCATCGATAACGTTGTAAATTTATATGTCGCAAATGTTGTAATGGCTAATCCGACAATTGCTAACGGACGAATACCATACTTATCAAATAGTTTTCCTGCAACTGGTCCCATAATCCCCATAATTAATGATCCCGGAAGGAGTAATAAACCTGATTCCATCGGCGTAAAGCCGCGAATATTTTGCAGATATACTGGAAGTAATAACATACCTCCGAATAATGCCATCGTTACGATTGCGTTAATTACTAATGTGAAAGTGAACGTTGGATATTTAAACACTTGTAAATCAAGCATTTTATTGTCCGTTGTTAACTCTCTCCAAATAAATACAGCTAAACCAATGACACCGATGATAAGTGTTATAACAACTTCTGCACTAGTCCAGCCATTATTTCCAGCTTCACTAAATCCGTACAGTAAGCTACCTAGTCCAATACTTGAACTAATAACACCGAATACATCTAACTTTGTTTTAGACACTGGCTGAGCTAGTGTAAAGAATTTTAAAGATAAGAACGTAATAATTAAACCAACAACAAACATCCCGTAAAACATTAAGTTCCAGCTATAGTTTTCAATTACCCAACCTGTTACAGTTGGTCCGATAGCTGGTGCTAAAATCATCGCTACCCCAAGTAGTCCCATAGCTGCTCCGCGCTTATTAGGAGGGAATAATGTCATGAAGATATTCATACCAACTGGCATTAAAATACCTGCACCAACCGCTTGAATAACACGGCCCGTCATCATCATTGTGAAGTTTCCTGATGTAGCACAAATGATAGATCCTACAGTGAAGAATAACATTGCTGCTATGAATAATTTACGATACGTAAACCGTGAAACTAAAAATGCACTAATCGGTACTAAAATTCCGTTTACAAGCATGAAGCCTGTAATTAACCATTGTGCTGTTGAAGTTGATACGTTAAATTCGTTCATTAATGGAGGCAGTGCAACATTAATGATCGTTTGGTTTAAAATAGAAACGAACATACCAAGAATTAATACAGCTACAACTGCTTTTACATTCACATTCTCTACCGGCAATTGTCTCTTCAGCATTTCTTTTTCCTGTTTTACTTGCTCTTGCTTCCCTGTTTCTAATTCCACTACGTTAGAAGCTTCTGTTTCTTGTTTTTGTTCAAGTTCTTTCTCTACTGTTTCTGCTTGACTTACTTCTATCTTACTTACGGCTGGGACTTGTTCTTCTCCCACATTCGTTTTTTTCTTTCGTAAAAGACGATTTATAAGGAAGAAGACGATTATACAAAATAGTGCATATCCTACAATTGCAATTGAGGACATCTCATCTCCCCCTTACTTATGAATACGAACTGACACATTCATTCCAGGAACAATATTTACTGATTTACTATGATCTAAAGAAATTTTAACTGGTACAACTTGCTTTACTTTCGTATAGTTCGCTGTTGCGTTACTTGATGGTAACATCGAGAATGTATTCGCTGTTGTTAATCCAACTTGTTCTACTTTTCCTGTCAATGTTGTATCTGGATATGCATCTACATACACATCTACTGTTTGGCCTTTTTGAACATCATCAATATTTGTTTCTTCAATATTTGCTGTTACCCATAAATTGTTCATATCAAATGCGTAAGCAATTGGACTTCCTGCTCCAACGAACGCATTTGTTGTTGCGTTTGATTGTACAACTGTTGCATTTTGCGGAATTGTTACATCTACTGTTTGCTCACCATTTGCTCCTGCTACAGTAACCGCACCTAATTTATCGTTCTCATTGTAGTTTTTTCCGACTTCAGCTTTCCAGTCTGTTAATTTACCTGCTGCTGGTGATGCAATTGGGATTACTTTCCCGTCAATCTTTGCATTTTCTGTTTTTAAATAATTTTCTGTTTGATTGTAATAGTAATAACCGCCAATACCGCCGCCAACTAATACAATTAATGTGATAATGTTGATAATTACCATTCTTCGAAACTGATTCATTGCATTCCTCTCCTTATATCGCATATAATTTTTTTCTAAACTATTTACATCCTTATTGTTTATATTGTTTAATTGTTAATTATATTAACCTTTAAACAAAAAAAGCACACCTTTTACGACACAAACTATGCTTTGTCTGCATCCTAGCGGTGCTGATTTCTAAAGGACTATCGTTTATAATTATAAATAATTATCCCGAATCTACAACCAACAATTTAAACCTATATGTTGTTTAAACAACATTACACTATACGTGTGTTGTTTAAGTTAAAAAAATTAAACGAGGTGAAGTAAAAATGTCTATTAAAAATACAAATGATCCACGTGTAAAACGAACGAGACAACTCATACAGGATGCTTTTGTCGCTTTAGTAGGCGAAAAGGGCTTTGAAAATGTAACTGTGCAACATATCGCGGAACGTGCTCCTGTAAATCGTGCTACATTTTATAGCCATTACCATGATAAATATGATTTATTAGAAAAAAGCATAGAAGAAATGTTAGAAAAACTAGCTGAAGTCATTAAACCACAAAAACAAAATAAAGAAGATTTTCAGCTCACATTTGACTCACCACATCCAACCTTTTTAGCTTTGTTTGAACATATAGCAGAAAATGTGAACTTCTATAACGTTATGCTCGGTGATAAAGCCGCTGGAAACTACTCTTATAAAATGATGAAAACAGTCCAAACACATTTAACATTAAGCTTATCTATTTCACAACCTGATGATGAAGGACTCATGGTTCCTCGTGACATTCTTATTAGTTATGTTACAGGGGCACATATCGGAATGATTATGTCATGGTTAAAAAGAGGCATGATTTATACCCCGCATTTCATGGCAATGCAATTAACTCGCTTAATTATTTTAGGAGCCCATACTGCAGCAGGATTGGAAAGACCGTTTTAAAAATGGAAAAAGCGAAGGAAATTATCCTTCGCTTTTTTCTATTAATTAAATGTAATGTTATGTACAGCCTCTTTATCAAGACGTTTAATAACTTCTACAATTAACTTCACTGCATTTTCATAATCATCACGATGTAACATCGCTGCATGAGAATGAATGTAGCGTGTCGCAATCGTAATTGCCATAGACGGAATACCATTTACAGAAATATGAATTGCTCCTGCATCCGTTCCCCCGCCCGCTACAGAATCATACTGATATGGAATTTGTAATTCATCAGCAACATCAACAACGAAATCACGTAAACCTGTATGACCAATAACAGAAGCATCATATAAAATGATCTGCGGTCCATCGCCCATTTTACTTTGCGCTTCTTTGGCTGTTACACCCGGTGTATCACCAGCAATACCTACATCTACTGCAAATGCGATATCTGGCTTAATGTAGTTTGCAGATGTTTTTGCACCACGAAGACCAACTTCTTCTTGTACAGTCCCAACGCCGTATACAACGTTTGGATGCTTTTCATCTTTTAATTGTTTTAATACGTCAATTGCAATTGCACAACCAATTCGGTTATCCCATGCTTTTGCAAGTAACATTTTTTCATTCTTCATCACTTGGAATTCAAAGTACGGTACAACTTGATCTCCTGGTCTTACGCCCCACTCCATTGCTTCTTCTTGGCTAGAAGCACCAATATCGATGAACATATCTTTAATATCAACTGGCTTTTTACGAGCTTCTGGAGGCAAGATATGCGGTGGTTTTGAACCAATTACACCTGTTACATCTCCTTTACGCGTTACAATTGTCACGCGCTGTGCAAGCATAACTTGCGACCACCAACCACCAACCGTTTGGAAACGAAGGAAGCCTTTGTCATCAATTTGCGTAATCATAAAGCCAACTTCATCTAAATGACCTGCAACCATAATTTTCGGGCCGTTTTCTTCCCCAACTTTTTTCGCAACTAAACTTCCTAAATTATCAGTAGAAAGTTCATCTGCAAACGGCTCAATATATTTCTTCATTACTTCACGTGGTTCACGCTCGTTACCCGCAATACCGCGTGCGTCTGTTAATTCTTTTAGCATTGTCAATGTCTCGTCTAATTTTGTCATTGCCAACACCCTCCTTTTTCTTCAGTCACTTTATTATACAAAAGGAAATTGAAATATTCAAAAATTAAATTAGTATCCTTGTGTTTGACGCTGATGATTTACTTCATTTTTATCTAAATATGCTTTTTCAATTTCTTCTTGTTCAAATTCAAGTGCTTGTCCAAGGCGAAGATAGCTTGTAAATAGTTCAATATAGTTCGTGATAGAAGGTTGATCTGTAAAACGAATTACTTTCGCATATGTGTCTAAGAAAATTTCCACTTGTGTTTTATTCGTTTGCGCACATTTATAGAATAAGAAGTTTTTATCAATTCCTAAATCGATTCCGATTGATAAAATAAAATGCAAACCATCTACGTATTCTTCTAATATTACTTCACGTTCTGACGCTGGTTTATTGCTCCAATATTTAAAACAACGTGTTTCATTTGCAAGTTCTCCAATTTCTACAAGAAGAGCTAACATTTTTTCTTTTAACAATTTCTTCGGTTGTAAGTCATGCTCTTTCACAATACGGTCATCTAACTCTTTTTGTAATTTAAATAGTTGTAGTAAGTCCATTCTATTGCCCTCCTCCAACATCGCATTTTCCGCAACAATGTTGTTTCATCTCAAAGTTCATTATTATTTTTCGTTTCTTATTAACAAGTCAGCTACCTACATCTTTATAAAGATAGCTTGTCCTTAATTTGCAAATACGTTTCAATCATCACTCATAGATTATTCACTTGATGAAAGTTCCATATCATCTTTCCATTATAGCAGTGTCGTTTCTGCTAGGAAAGATACACTTCCTCACGAATGAGTTCAAATAAAAAAAGTCAGGAGGATTCTCCTGACTTTATATATATATTCTTTTATATCGCTATAGCTTTTATATTGATTTTGTCATATCGATAACGACACGTCCGTTAATCTTTCCTACTTTCATGTAAAAGCCTCCTCGTTATCGTTACAAAAGTTCTTACAAGCACATCTTAATATACTAGAGAGAATTAACTCATTTAATTGTGACGACACGAAGCGGGAAATTTTACAAGTTATTGAATGGTTATGATGAATACAAATAAAAAAACCTTAGAAGAAAGATCTTCTAAGGTTTTAAACAATTAGTTAATGTTGTTTTTTGCAACTGTTGCTAATTCAGCGAAAGCTTTTTCGTCATGAACAGCTAAGTCAGCAAGCATCTTGCGGTTAACTTCGATGCCAGCATTTTTTAAACCGTGCATTAAGCGGCTGTAAGAAAGACCATTCATACGAGCTGCTGCGTTGATACGTGTAATCCATAATTTACGGAAGTCACGTTTCTTTTGACGACGGTCACGGAATGCATACATTAGAGATTTCATAACCTGTTGGTTAGCAACCTTAAATAATGTACTCTTAGAACCGTAGTAACCTTTTGCTAATTTTATAACTTTTTTACGACGTTGACGAGTAACTGTACCACCTTTTACTCTTGGCATAATATTACCTCCTAGTTTGTTCTATATATCAGCCGAACTTATTTT
The DNA here is from genome assembly GCF_042728695.1 of Bacillus sp. NPDC060175. Lineage (NCBI taxonomy): Bacteria > Bacillati > Bacillota > Bacilli > Caryophanales > Bacillaceae > Bacillus > Bacillus sp. NPDC060175. The sequence continues at coordinate 24,487 of NZ_JBHWYR010000014.1, read as the reverse complement.
AAGTTGTCAAGCATTTGACGAATGCGTTTGAAGTCACCAGCGCTAACTACACCAGCTTTACGTAGTTTACGTTTAGCTTTTGTAGATTTGTTAGCGAATAAATGGCTTGTGTAAGCGTGAGAACGCTTCAGTTTACCAGATCCAGTCTTTTTGAAACGCTTTGCAGCGCCGCGATGAGTTTTTTGTTTAGGCATAGGTATTTCCTCCTCTATCTATTACTTATCGTTTTTCGGTGCTAAAACTAAGAACATACTACGTCCTTCCATTTTAGGCTTAGATTCAATTGTACTAACTTCAGCACAAGCTTCTGAGAAGCGATCTAAAACACGTTGACCGATTTCTTTATGAGTAATGGCACGTCCTTTAAAGCGAATTGACGCTTTAACCTTGTCGCCTTTCTCTAAAAACTTGACAGCATTACGAAGTTTTGTGTTAAAGTCATGTTCATCAATTGTTGGACTTAAACGAACTTCTTTCATGCTAATTACTTTTTGATTTTTGCGCTGTTCTTTTTCTTTCTTCTGTTGCTCAAAGCGGAATTTACCGTAGTCCATAATGCGGCATACTGGCGGTTTCGCATTTGGAGCAACCAATACTAAATCAAGATTAAGACCTGCAGCTAAGTCTAAAGCGTCATTACGAGACTTGATTCCAAGTTGATCGCCGTTTGCGCCAACTAAGCGTACTTCACGTGCACGAATTTGCTCGTTAATCATCATATCCTTGCTAATAGTAAGCCACCTCCAAGGTTTTCTTAGAATACGTTTTGCAATTGTAGAACCCGAACAAAAAAAGTGCGGGCACACGGCACCCACACTTGTAATATCTTTAGTAAGAAATACATTTACCTGCTAACTGCGAATGCGTCCATCAGGTGAGAAGCGGGTGCTTCTACTTGTCAAAACCATATTCTATTATCCTTGATGAGTTTATCATAGGACATGACGTCTGTCAAGAAGACGCGATGTGTTTTACTAACAACAAGAAATATTGTAACAAACAACCAGCATACTTGCAATACTTTTTTATGATAAGTATTGTTTGGTTATTTTTTCTAGATTTTCTTTTTTATAATACATAAAAAAGCCGCGGTATACCGCGGCTCTTTCTTATCGTTTTCCTTCTACTTTAATCATGTCAACAAACGCATCTAATGCGATTGTTTCTGATTTTTGTTCACCATATTTACGTACGTTAACGCCATTTTCAGTAACTTCATTGTCACCTACTACAAGCATGTACGGAATCTTTTGCATTTGTGCTTCACGGATTTTGTAACCAATTTTCTCTTCACGAGTGTCTAATTCAACACGGATACCAGCACGTCGTAATTCATCTTGTACTTTCTTCGCATAATCTAAATGTACTTGCGGAGAAACTGGAATTACTTGCGCCTGAACTGGAGCTAACCAAGTTGGGAATGCGCCTTTGTATTCTTCAATTAAGAAGGCTACAAAACGTTCCATAGTTGATACAACACCACGGTGAATTACAACTGGACGATGTTGTTTACCGTCTTCACCAACGTAAGCTAATTCAAAGCGTTCTGGAAGTAAGAAGTCTAATTGTACAGTTGAAAGTGTTTCGTCTTTTCCAAGAGCAGTACGGACTTGAACGTCAAGTTTTGGACCATAGAATGCCGCTTCACCTTCAGCTTCATAGTAATCAAGACCCATTTCATCCATAGCTTCTTTTAACATACCTTGTGCTTTTTCCCACATCTCATCATCAGCATAATACTTTTTAGTATCTGCTGGGTCACGATAAGATAGACGGAATGAATAGTTTTCTAAACCGAAATCTTTGTACACTTCTAAAGTTAAGTTTACAACACGTTTTAACTCTTCTTTAATTTGATCTGGACGAACGAAAATGTGCGCATCATTTAAAGTCATTCCGCGTACACGTTGTAATCCAGATAATGCTCCAGACATTTCATAGCGGTGCATTGTTCCAAGTTCCGCAATACGGATTGGTAATTCACGGTAGCTGTGAATATCATTTTTATAAACCATCATATGGTGAGGGCAGTTCATTGGACGAAGAACTAACTCTTCATTATCCATTTCCATTGATGGGAACATGCCATCACGGTAATGGTTCCAGTGACCAGAAGTTTCATAAAGCTCTCTACTTCCTAATACTGGAGTGTATACGTGATCATAGCCTAAGCTTGCTTCTTTATCAACGATGTAACGCTCGATAATACGGCGAATTGTTGCACCTTTTGGTAACCAAAGTGGTAAACCTTGTCCTACTTTTTGGCTATTAGTAAATAGTTTTAACTCTTTACCTAATTTACGGTGATCGCGCTCTTTCGCTTCTTCAAGCATACGTAAGTGCTCATCTAATTCTGCTTTCTTAACGAATCCAGTACCGTAAATACGTTGTAACATTTTATTATTGCTATCGCCGCGCCAGTAAGCACCTGCCACGCTTAATAATTTAAATACTTTAATCTTCCCTGTAGACGGAAGGTGAACACCACGGCAAAGGTCGAAGAATTCGCCTTGCTCATAGATCGAAATAACTGCATCTTCTGGAAGATCGTTAATTAAATCTAATTTTAACTCATCGCCGATTTCTTCAAAGCGACGAAGTGCTTCTGCACGTGGTACTTCATGACGAACGATTTCTAAGTTTTCGTTCACGATTTTTTGCATTTCTTTTTCGATTTTCTTGAAGTCTTCAACTGTAATTGCTTCTTCCATATCAATATCGTAGTAGAAGCCATTTTCGATTACTGGACCAATGCCAAGCTCAAGCTTAACATCTTTATATAAACGTTTTAACGCTTGTGCTAAAAGGTGAGCTGTTGAGTGGCGTAAAATATATAAGCCATCTTCAGAATCTAATGTAATAATAGAAACTGCACCATCTTCTTCGATTGGTGTAACAAGATCGATCATCTCATCGTTTAATTTTCCAGCCACAGCTTTTTTCTTTAAGCCTGGGCTAATAGAAGCTGCGATTTCTTCAGTTGTTACTCCTTTTGGAAACTCCTTCACAGCTCCATCAGGGAAAGTAATTTTAACTACATCTGCCATCACTGGTCACTCCTCTTTTTTTTCAAAATAAAAAACACTCATCCCGTAAAAAGGGACGAGTGTTGAATTCGTGGTTCCACCCTTGTTCCAATTAACCTTATTGTTAATTGCTCAAGTTCAACATAACGGTGTTGTCCGTTAGCAATTACTAGAAAAACGTTCACTGCTAAAGTTTAGAGGTGGTAAGTAATAAGCCCGTAATAGGAAGCTCGCACCCTAAGGCTTCCCTCTCTGAAAATCGTAGAAAACTACCCATGTCCTCATCATAACATTTCGATATATTTCATTTATGTAGGTAATTATATGCTCAAAAACTTAGAAAATCAAGGGCGTTACCTTTATTTTTTAAATTTTTCACGTTGCGCTCAAATTCATGTAATCCATGTAGTTGCACTCGTTCCTGAAATACATTTCGCAAAGTAATAATCATATTATGATCTTGTTCTTTCGTATATAAATAAATCTTTTTCGGCGAAATAGAAAGAAGTGGTGCAATTACTTTCGTATCAATATATACGTCCTGTTTCTTTAATAATTCTTCATCTATATATTGAACCAATTTATCCTGTTTTAAACGTCTACCTTTATCATCATAGAAAATAAAACTTTCATCAAAAATAAGATGTACACAGGACAAACGTGATTTCCGGCTACTTACTTGTTGGCGAAGTGTCTCAATGAACATTTGATATTCCTGCTCCATCTTATACTCATCAATTGCAACTTCAGCAAGCTCAGCTACCATTTCCCTATATGTACGAAGACGAAAACGAACGTATGATGAAAATGAGAATGAGAGCGGATCACAAAGCCAATCATTCAAAGACGACGCAATATAAGATTCGAATTTTTGACGTGTTAAATCACGAGCTACTCCTTTTCTTCTTTCCTTTAAAATCTCATGTGCCATATGCAATATTTGATGACACTCTTCTTGTTCTTCATAAAAAAACTTTTCCTTTAAAATGGTATGAATCCATTCATTTTGTTTCACATTCATAATGAAATATAGTAATACTGGCAATAAAATCTTTTCAATATAATTCGATTCACATAATGGTATATGAATAACAACCTTTTGTTCGTTTAAATATACACTTGTTTCCTTATATAAGGATTCCGTTCTTTTCGTTAGTTGTCTGTATACGTGCACAGCATCATTTTTTTCTTCGAAGCAAATTTCAATCACTTTTGTCCCCCCTTTTATCCCCGCTCTAAAGGATTGCATCTATACGTTACAAATCCTATAAGAGTCCGATCTATGGAAGTTCACTCTTAGTAGAAACCTATCTCCCATTGTTAGAACATCCACTCGATATGGCTTGCTAATTTTATATATATTAAGGGAGGGAGAAAAAAATGATACAAGCTACTCTGAAAAAATGTTTAAAATAAAAAAGAGCAAGCTTCTCAGCTCGCTCTTTACTTATTACGACGGTTCTTCCCGCCAATTGGGATTGGCTTCGCTAAATATTTAATTCGTTCCATAATACGGGCCGCTTTCATCTCTTCTGCTTCACCGCGCTGTGTATACGTTAAATGATGTTCCAACTGTTTGAAATCAAAGTTAGATGTAAAGAACGTCGGTAAGTTTTCCAACATACGGAATTGCAAGATTGCACCGAGTACATCATCACGTACAAAACTTGACATCGCTTCTGCTCCGATATCATCTAACATTAATACTTGTACACGTTTGACAGCATCAATCTTTCCGCTAATCGAATTATCTTGAATCGAACTTTTGATTTCACGTAAAAATTCAGGGAAGTATACGAGCATCGAACTAATTTTCTTTCGCGCAAGCTCATTTGCAATTGCCCCTAAAAGATACGTTTTCCCTACACCAAATTTACCGTACAAATATAAACCTTGTGCTTTTTTACCTGGTTCGTATGTGTTTAAAAATTCATTCGTTGCACCTATTGCATCAATACGTGCATCTAAATCTGAAGGGTCTAAATTTTCCATAGTTGCCTGCAAAATGTCAACTGGCATATATACACTTTGAACAAGTTTTTCATATTTTTTTCTCTCATCATATGCTACTTTTCTAATACAACGATCATATTGAATATCAATCATCTTACCTTGGATGACGAGCTTCGGCTCATATCCTTGTAGCATATTTTTACATGACCCTAAATCTGGACAATCCGCACACCCTACACTTTGTCCAATATATTCATATAACTTCACAAGACTTCGTTCAATCATAGAAGTCGTTACTTCACCTTTATGTTCGTCTATAAATTCTTTCACACGAGGGTGCGCCATCACTTCTGCCTTTAAGACTTCATATCTATTTTTAAAGTTTTTATTTTCCATTAATTTCGTAAATGAATTTTGAATATGCTCCATTTTCTCACCTCAAAGAGCGTTCATTTTCTTTTATTAATCACGCTTATATTTTTTCAACACTTCTTCTAATCGTTTCCGTTCGTCTTCTAACGTACTTGCATCTTTTTTCGCACTTACGTCATTTTTTACAGGTTCTTTCTCTTCTTCTTTCGACTCTTCTTTAAGCCAATCTGGTACCATTTCTTTTCGCACTGTTTTCTTCGCTGTACGACCTTTTTTCTTCGTCTCAGCCCACTCTTGATATTGACGATTCTCTTCTTTCGCTAGCGCCATCGCCTCGCCTACTGTACCGACCTTTTTTCGCGCCCAATGTCCAGCAATCTTCTCGACATACGTTTTAGCAAGCTTCATATCTGAGCGTAGCATAACGTAATAAATAAGTACATTCACAACCCCTGGCGTTAACTTTTGGTTTATCATTACATCCTCAACGATTTGCAAGTCCGCTTTCGTCGCCTCTGCACCGCCTGAAATCTCTTTCAATAGTTGTTTTGGCGAGATTTCCTCTAACTGCTTCATTAGCATCTCTTCTTGCGTAGATGGCTCTTTCTCTTTCATTGTACGAGCAGCATGAGGTTGCACTCTTTCACTTAATACAGGTAACGCTTGACCATTTTCGAATTGATACCAATCGCGTGCTCCCTTCCGAAGCCTTTCGATATCAATTGTTTGTATCTCTGTCACTGCGCCAAGAACGATATTTTGCATCGATAACACATCCACACCGTACACATAAGCGAGTGTAATAACACATTCTCTCACTTGATCTGTAATCGCCTTTTTAGGAACAAGCGCTGATAGTCCGTCTACAAATAAAGAGAAATCAAAGAAATCGTTCCAAACTTTCGGAGCATCCCCATTCTCGTTACTTGGCATAATTGTCGTTTTCGGGATACGCAGTTCTTCTTGCGCATATTCAAACTGACCTGGGTTAAACGAATCAAATATATCGTTGAAGGAGCGCGTAACATTTTCATAAGAAGCAAAATCGAATTCTTCTTCTAAGAAATATTGCTTTACTTGGTTGTATTTTGTCCGACTCAAGCGATTATATAAAAAGATACTTAAAACAATATCATCAAAAAACTGCTTCGGAGATAAAGGTGGTTGCAATTCATATATAAACATTCGAATATCTTTTTCTTTCTTAATATATACATTTAAAAGACCAATCGCTTCTAACTTTACTCGTTCCCCATATATTTCAGGAAGTTGCATTTGCATAGTCACCATAAGGGAGTGATGTGTATTCTCTTTTCCAAACACACGATCTTGCTCTAACTCTCCCCATAGTGTCATGTATAAGCTAAAAGCTCTACTACCTATTAACGGCTGATACAACATCGTTAATACTTTACGGTCGTAATTATGTAACAACCCTTTCGCACTTACTTTATAACGATCAATCGGCAATAGCTCCATCCATGACTGTTTTTCCATTCTTGCTTTTCCTTTCTCTCATCCAATCTAACCTACATTTCACTCGTTCTATCTTTATTATATAATTTATTAGCGAAAAAGAGCTATTAGCTTCCGCTTCTAGCTCTCTTATCTCGTTTACTTACAGTATATAAAGAGATTCCTTCTACTCTCTCTCTTTTTGCAGTATATCTTTTAATTCTTCAATAAATACATTTAAATCTTTAAATTGACGATACACAGAAGCAAAACGTACGTAAGCAACATCATCAATATCACGAAGTTCTTCCATAACAATTTCACCAATCATATCACTTTTCACTTCTGATATACCTAAGTTACGAAGTTCACGCTCCACACTTTGTGTTACTTCCTCTAACTGCCTTAAAGATACAGGTCTTTTTTCACACGCTTTAATTAAACCGCGCAAAATTTTCTCTTTATTAAACTCTTCTCGTGTTCCTTCTTTTTTAACAACGATAAGAGGTGATTCTTCTACTCTTTCAAATGTCGTAAAGCGACTTAAACAACTTTCACACTCTCTTCTTCTTCGAATAGAGCGCCCCTCGTCTACCGGACGCGAATCTAACACTCTTGTTCCATTATGAAAACAGGATGGACAACGCAATTCATTCACTCCTTTACACTATAATCTTTATTCTTTCGCTACTCACCTACATGTGAAAATATATATACAATATTATATAACTCATTCTTCTATAATGACCACTCTAAGTTATTACATATCGTGATCCTATTTTATATAAACTAAAAAAGAGGTGCATTATACACCTCTTTACATTTTAAATCAATTATGTTCTTTTTTAAAGAGCTTTTGTTTCTCTCTGCTTAATTTCGAAGCTACCAGTGCCTCGAGGAAGCTCGATGCTCTCACGCGTTTTCGCGTTTAAACCTTCTGCAATATATTCTGCAGCAACATTTGGATCAATACGATCCCCACAAGTATAAACATCAATACTTGCGTAACCGTGCTCCGGAAAGCTATGAATTGTTAAATGTGATTCCGAGATAATTACTACTCCACTTACACCTTGTGGTGCAAATTTATGAAAAGCAACCTCACGTACTTCAGCACCAGCTCTTAGTGCTGCATCCACAAATAATTGTTCAATATACGTCATGTCATTAAGCTTGTCGAAATCGCAATCCCAAAGTTCAGCAATCACGTGACGACCCATCGTATCCATAGTATCCATTCTACAGTTCCCCCTTGTAAATTTATTCTAACTGTTCGAATTGAAAACTAATTTGCAATTTGGCTTGCTCCACTACCACGGGGGAAAGTTAGTCCAGAGAGGTCCTAACCCTTTAAGTAGTGACTACGTACCTCAGCTCTTAAGTTTACGAGTGTTAGTATACTTTGTTTATTTTCATTTTGCAACCACAGTTTTTTCGATTTTCTGTCATAATTTCCTCTTTACTTTTCCCTAAAAAAATTAATCGATTCACAAATACAGTAATCCCAATGGTTTTTGGTATGTCCACTATTTGAAAATATATTCATATAATTTTTTCCCTTTTCAGAAAAAAATAAAAAAAGAGGGCAAATATTCACTTGCCCTCCCTCTATTCCACTTAAATATGTTGTACATTTTCTTGTTTTGCTAATTCATCTACAACTAACGTTACAAGATCTACAACACGACGAGAGTAGCCCCACTCGTTATCATACCAAGCAAGTACTTTCACTTTACGCTCACCCATTACCATTGTAGATAAACCATCAATAATAGCTGAGTGTGTATTTGTATTAAAGTCGATAGACACTAAAGGCTCTTCGCTGAATTCTACAATTCCTTTTAACGCACCGTTTGCAACAGTTTTGAATGCTTCATTAATATCTTCAACTGTTACATCACGTTTTACGTCTACTACTAAATCAACAAGAGACACGTTTGGTGTTGGTACACGAAGTGCCATACCATGAAGTTTTCCATTTAAATGTGGAAGAACTTTTGCAAGCGCTTTCGCAGCACCCGTCGTTGTCGGAATGATAGACTGTCCGCAAGCACGCGCTCTTCTTAAATCTTTATGTGGGTTATCAATATTTTTTTGGTCATTTGTATAAGCGTGAACAGTTGTCATTAAACCGTTTTCAATTCCGAACTGCGCATCTAACACCTTTACAACAGGCGCTAAACAGTTTGTTGTACAAGATGCATTTGAAATAACGGTATGTTTTGTAATATCTAATTGTTCTTCGTTCACACCAACTACGATCGTTACATCTTCATTTTTACCAGGTGCTGTTAAAATGACTTTTTTCGCTCCAGCTTCAACATGAAGAATTGCTTTTTCTTTCGAGTTAAATTTACCAGTTGCTTCAATTACAACTTCAACACCTAATTCTTTCCAAGGCAATTCCTTTGGATCGCGGTTGTTTAAAAGGCGAATCATTTTCCCATCTACTAGTAAGTGATCTTCAAATGCTTCCACTGTTCCGTCAAACTTTCCATGAACTGTATCATATTTAATTAAATGTGCTAACGTTTCTGATGGATAGCTTGCATTGATTGCTACAATTTCGAATGCGCTTTCTTTTATTGCTTGACGAAACACCATTCTCCCAATACGTCCAAATCCATTGATTGCCACACGAGTCATAATATGTTATCCCCCTTGAATGCGTTATACTATTTATCTCCAATCCCAATAATAGTATAACACAAAAAGGAGATATGTCACTAAGCATTTTCATTAATTTCACAATTTTTTAATCAATAATGTTCCATTCCTTCAAAATAGCAGCTAATTGTGTTTTCGTTCCCATAATTGTGCCATCATTATAAATCACTTCATCCGCCATCTTTATTTTTTCTTCTAGTGGCATTTGAGATTGAATACGCGCCGTTGCTTCTTCTTCTGAAAAACTATTCCGTTTCATTAAACGTTCTAATTGCGTATTCGGCGTAACCGCTACAACTAATACTCGATCAACGAGATTTGTTAATTTACTTTCAAACAAAAGAGGGATATCTAACACAACCGATTGCATACCTTCTTTTATGTATAACTCTTTTTGTGCATTCATTTCTTCTCGTACCGCAGGATGAACAATTTTGTTTAAGTGCAATCGCTTTTCTTCATTATAGAAAACAACACTTCCAAGCTTCGGACGATCAAGTTCTCCATCTTTTTGTAGTACTTCCGTTCCAAAGACTTCTACAATTTTGTTATATGCTGGTTTTCCTCGTTCTACAACTTCTCTCGCAATAATATCTGCATCAATAACCGGTATACCAAGTTCATGAAACATTTGAGACACTGTACTTTTTCCGCTTGCAATGCCTCCCGTTAATCCAATTACTACCGTCATAACAATCCTCCTCATAATAAAAGGCGCGAAACTAATGTTCCACGCCCATACTTACATTTTCCAAATTCCAATAATAATGAGTAAAACCCCAGGCAGGAATGTAAATTTTTGTAACCATTTCATATTGGATAAAACCGTTCCAAGTTTCATTCCAATAAATAAAAACAAAGAACTCATAACCGCAACTAACAGCGCCATCATAGCAGGTGCATAACCTAATAAAGATGCACCAATTCCAGCACCAAACGAATCTATAGAAAGAGCGATACCGAGAAGTAGTGCTTCTCCTGCAGAGATGGTTCCTGATTTATCAAAATCCGCAACAGTCGGCTTCCGCAAAATTTGAATCACTAACCCTAGTGAAGCAATTTCTAATTTCCAAACCTTCTCCTCTTGCTTCGGTTCTTCTTTTTTATCACTTCGAAAAAATTGATATAATACCCAAATACCTATTCCAATAAGAACAAGCCCACCGATACGCGTTGCGATAACAGGTGAAAATATTTTCGCGATCATATGTCCAATTCCCATGGAAACGAGCATGACAGCTGCTGAACAGATCCCGATAATTATAATTGATCTTAGTGGAATTCTTACGCTCCTTAACCCATATGTTAGCCCCACACTACAGCTATCTAAGCTTAATGTAAAAGCTAATAAAATAAGAGATAAATAAAGGTACATCGGTAAGCTCCTCCCTTATACATAGCTCTGCTCTATGTATATGACAAATGCCTATCCGATGTTATCCCTTTTCTATATTCTAGGTTGGCAAATTGGGCAGTAATGTGTTCCCCTTCCGCCAACAACTGTTTTTTCTAATAGCGTACCGCAAGTCACACACGGTTCTCCTTTTTTCCCATATACATTTAGAAGTTCCTGGAACGAACCAATTTGTCCTTGCGAATTAATATACGTTCTAATTGTACTTCCGCCTCGCTTAACAGCTTCGCCTAGCGTTGTAACAATCGCCTCATAAATTCTTTCTACTTCTTCTTCTGTTAAAGATGCAGCTTCTCGTTCTGGATGAATTTGCGAACGGAATAATACTTCATCTACATATATATTTCCAAGCCCTACTAAAAGACGCTGATCTAATAATACGACTTTTATTTTGCGATTTGTCTTTTGCAATCTTTCTTGTAAGTACTGCGGTGTCAATTCAGCATCAAATGGCTCTGGTCCTAAATCAGCAAGAGGCATTTGAGCAAACTCTTCACCTTTCTTAAAGAGATGCATCGTACCAAACTTTCTCACATCTTTATAATGTAATTCAGTTCCATCTGTAAATAAGAAACGTACGTGTGTATGTTTATCAATTGGCTCATCCTCTTGATGAAGTAAAAACTTACCTTCCATACGCAAATGTGAAACAATTACATAGTTCGTTACATACAAAAGCAAAAACTTACCTCTTCGCTTTATATTCTCGATCATCTCGCCTCTTAGCATGTCTTTAAAGATTTCTGCATCGTCTGGTCGTTTCACTATTTTTGGATAGGTGACAATTACATCTTCAATCACTTTTCCCGTTACAAGATTTTCAAGTGTCCGTCTAACATTTTCAACCTCTGGTAATTCTGGCATTTTATCACTTCCTTATTTCGCGTCGTACCAAGTTGGACCGTAAGAATAATCAACTTTTAATGGAACTGCTAGTTCAATTGCATGCTCCATTACTTCAGGTACAAGCTTCTCTAATTTTTCCACTTCTTCTTTTGGCGCTTCAAAGATCAATTCATCGTGTACTTGCAGAAGTAGGCGAGCTTGTAGGCCTTCTTCTTCTAAGCGATCCGCCATAATAATCATAGCCTTTTTAATAATATCCGCCGCACTACCTTGAATTGGTGTATTCATTGCTGTACGCTCTGCAAAGCTACGTAAATTAAAGTTACGGCTCGTAATTTCTGGAATGTAACGACGGCGATTTAATAACGTTGAAACATATCCTTTTTGCTTCGCATCTTTTACAATGTCAGCCATATATTCTTGTACTCCAGGGAAGCTTTCTAAATACCTTTCAATAAATTCCCCTGCCGCTTTTCTCGTGATTCCTAAGTTTTGCGAAAGACCGTAATCACTAATACCGTATACAATGCCGAAGTTTACAGCTTTTGCTTGTCGTCTCATATTAGATGTCACTTCATCTTTTCCAACACCGAATACATCCATAGCTGTTTTCGTATGAATATCCATGTCATGTTGGAACGCTTCAACTAAACCTTCATCTTTTGCAATGTGAGCAAGCACACGAAGTTCAATTTGTGAATAATCGGCTGCGTACATAATCCATCCTTCTTCTGAAGGAATAAACGCCTGACGAATCTTCCTTCCCTCTTCTAAGCGAATCGGGATATTTTGCAAGTTTGGTTCCGTTGAACTTAGTCGTCCCGTTTGCGTTAAAACTTGGTTAAAGCGAGTATGAATTTTAGATGAATCGTCATGTACAACTTTTAATAACCCTTCAATATATGTAGAGTTTAGTTTCCCTAATTGACGGTAGTGTAAAATCTTCGGAATGATTGCATGATGATCCATAAGCTTGTCTAGTACATCAGCAGACGTAGAATAACCTGTTTTCGTCTTTTTAATAACAGGTAAATTTAAGTTTTCAAACAGAATAACCCCAAGCTGCTTCGGTGAATTAATATTAAATTCCGTTCCTGCAAGCTCATAAATCTCTTGTTCCATTTCCTTTAATCTACCCGCAAGCTCTTCTCCCATATTACGAAGACGCTCCGTATCAACTGTAACACCTTTCACTTCCATGTCAGCTAATACACGAGCAAGCGGTAATTCTAACTCTGTAAATAGTTCATATTGCTCATTCTTTTCTAACTCTTCTACGAATGTTTGCTTCACATCGAATAATACATGCACTTTACGAGCGACATGCTCAGCTACTACCTCTTGCTCAGGAACAGCACGCTTCGCACCTTTCCCGTAAACTTCTTCGTCAGATTTTACCGCATGTGTTTCTTTCATTTTCGCAACAGTTCGGAAATCTTTATCGGTATCAGCTGGATCAAGTAAATAAGCGGCAATTAATAAATCAAAGTCAATCCCTTGAATATCTACACCTTTCCACTTTAGGGCAACGATAGCACGCTTCGCATCAAATGTATGTTTTCTCATTTCTCCATTTGCAAGCCACTCTTTAAAAGCATCTGATTTAAGAGCAACATCGGCCGGAATGAAGTAACAACCATTTTCATTTTGAATACCAAAACCTTGAATATCAGCTTTATGGTAATTATCTTCTTGCACTTCTACAATAAGCGCACTATCTTGCTGAAGTATTTCTTCTGTAACTGCCTCAGCGATATCAAATGTAATATCATCTAATTCAGCAGGAGCTGTTTCTTCTGGTGTAACACCTAACTTATTTAAAAGAGATGTAAACCCTAAATTCTCAAACATCGGAATAACATCGCTTGGTTCATACCCTTTATATGCCATATCATCTACATGCACAGTAATTGGCGCGTCTGTAATAATAGTCGCAAGCTCTTTACTCATAAGAGCTTGTTCTTTATTCGCTTCTAACTTTTCTTTTAATTTCTTTCCACTCACTTGATCTAAATTTTCATACACTGCTTCTACCGTTTCAAATTGCGTTAATAATTTAATGGCTGTCTTCTCACCAACACCCGGTACACCTGGAATGTTATCTGATTGGTCTCCCATTAAACCTTTCATGTCGATAATTTGCTTTGGTGATAAGCTATATTTCTCAAATAAAGCTTCTTTCGTATATTCATCTACTTCTGTAATCCCTTTGCGAGGAATACATACGAGTGTATTATCTGAAACAAGTTGCAGTAAGTCTTTATCTCCTGAAATAACTTTCACATGAAACCCTTGCTCACTCGCTTCTTTCGCTAAAGTCCCCATAATGTCATCCGCTTCATAGTTTTCTAATTCATAGCGCGGAACATTAAATGCATCAAGTACTTCGCGAATAAACGGGAATTGCTCTGATAGTTCGGGTGGAGTCTTTTGACGTCCTCCCTTATAATCACTATACGTTTTATGACGGAACGTTGTTTTCCCCGCATCAAACGCCACAAGCATGTGCGTCGGTTTTTCTTCCTCTAATATTCTCATTAACATCATCGTAAAACCATAAATTGCGTTCGTATGTATACCTTTGTCGTTATTTAAAAGCGGTAGTGCAAAGAAAGCACGATACGCGATATTATTACCATCTACTAATACGACTTTTTTTTCCAAACTACAAACCTCCCCATACAAATTTGAAACGATTTTTCCACAGAAAAAAAACCGTTCCTATCCTCTCTCTATATTAACATGACTAATAGAGAGAAGAAAAATAACGGTTTTTTTCTATCATATATAAACAGACTTACATTGGCATAAAAGGGAAGTGACGAGAATAGCATAACTACTCTCGTCCAAAATTACTCCTTGGATGAAGGGGTTTTCATATATTATATTAACAGAGCTTTATTAATATTTAATTAAGCCATTGTTAATATATTGTAAATATCCTTCATCCTATTTTTCAGTAGCTGATTTTGGTAAAACAACTGTAAATGTTGTACCTTCTCCAACCTCACTATCCACTGTAATCGTACCTTGATGTGCTTCAACTAAATGCTTTACAATTGATAAACCAAGACCCGTTCCACCCGTATTTCTACTTCTCGCTTTATCAACTCGATAAAAACGTTCAAATATACGAGGGATTTCTTCTTTACTAATACCAATTCCAGTATCCGACACCTTTATATACGCATTATATTTATCCTCTAATAATTCAACTGAAACAACGCCTCCAGCCGGCGTATATACGATTGCATTATTAATTAAATTAATAAAGATTTGTTTTAAGCGGCTCGGATCTCCAATAACGGAAACTCGTTTCAATACATTCACTTGTAAAGAGATTTCTTTTTCACCCGCTTTATTATCAAGCACCATGTGAATGTCTTCAAGAAGCCCCTTCATATCAACCGTGCCCATATTTAATCTAAACCCTTGCTGCTCGATTTTTGACAAATCTAATAAATCTTCAATTAATCCTTGCATACGCTCACTTTCTTTTAAAATGATATGCAAGAAATGTTCGCAGAATTTTTTATTATCCATCGCTCCGTCCAAGAGTGTTTCTGAAAAACCTTTAATAGAAGTAATCGGTGTCTTCAATTCATGAGAAACATTCGCTAAAAAGTCTTTTCTCATTTGTTCTAATTTCTTTAACTCTGTAATGTCATGGAATACGAGAACAATCCCTTTCCACTCATGGTTTGTCCCAATAATTGGCGCTCCGTATACTTCGAAATGCTTGCGCTCAATACCTAGCGGCAATAGCATTTGTTTACGCACTTTCACTTCTGTCATAAAAATTTCTTCCACAAGCTCAATAATTTCCGTATGGTGAAACGATTCATAATATAAACGGTCTAAATATTCTTCATCTGTTACGTGGAAAGTCTCCTTATAAGAACGGTTTACAAGGTTTATATAACCACGGCTATCAATTAAAATCATTCCGCTTCCCATATTTTCAATTAATGTGTGCAAACGATCTTGTTGCATTTCTTGTTCGAGTGTCATCTCTTGTAAATTACGAGCTAAAATATTAATTGCTTTACTCAGCATTCCTGTTTCATCCGAATGACTTTCATATGCACGCGCTTTATAATTACCCTTCGCTAATTCAATCGCAACTTTCGTAACTGATTCGATCGGCCTAATATATTGTCCTGTAATTTTGACACCTAGGAATACAACTACGAGACAAGCAATGACAAATCCGATAATTAATAATCCCCACGTTTTTTGGTGAACGTCCCTCAAAGTATCAATTGTACTTTTCACCAAAATATATCCTTGTTTCCCTTCTACATCCTGGACGAACACAGCATGATAAAATTCATTTTTTTGATCTGTTTCTTTCGTAATGACTTTATTTTTTTGTTTTCCTGCTTCAGAAGAAAGTTCTTTAATCATCTCTTGATTAAATGCAGATTGTTTCCCTCCGCTATATTGAACTTTCTTTTTTTCATCCACAAATATAATAGAAGCTGGTATTTGTTCTTCTAACTTTTCAAATACATACGGCTTTTTTAAAACAGAATCAAACCCTTGCTCCTCTGCTAATACAGCAACATACCTTGTCTCTTTTACCATTCTTTCTTTAGCATGATCTATATAGTAATTTTCAAATACGGTTTCTAATAATACACCTAGTCCAACTAAGATAAAAACGATAAGAGAAACAAATGTAAAAAGAAGCCTGGAACGAAATTTATTCATCCCCTTTTGGCTCCTCTAATTTATAACCTAAACCACGTATCGTTTTAATGTACGTCGGTTTTTTCGTATTTTGTTCAATTTTATCGCGCAAATGGCTAATATGGACATCAACAATTCTTGTATCACCGGCAAAATCATAATTCCATACAGCACTCAATAATTGGTCACGAGTTAATACACGACTTTTATTTTTTGCAAGATAAACAAGTAACTCAAATTCTTTCGGTGTTAGTTCCAGTTTCCTGCCTTGGAAGTACGCTTCATAAAACTCCGGTAAAATTTTAAGCTCTGCAATTATGATACTATCTTCATCTGGCGTTTCCGAAACTTTTTCTTCTTGCTGTAATTTCGTGCGGCGCAAAATCGCTTTCACACGAGCAACAACTTCCCTTGGGCTAAACGGCTTCGTCATATAATCATCAGCCCCAAGCTCAAGACCTAGCACCTTATCAAATTCATCATCTTTTGCTGTTAGCATTAAAATCGGCGTCATAACACGCTGCAATCGTAATTCTTTACAAACTTCCATACCATCCATTTTTGGAAGCATTAAATCTAATATAATTAAATCTGGGCGTTCTGTTGTCGCTTTTTGAAGCGCCATTTCTCCATCCATCGCTGTTATAACTTCAAACCCAGCTTGTTGTAAATTAAATTCAATTAAAGTTAAGATAAATTCCTCATCATCAACTACTAAAATACGATTGTTCATTCTTTTCCTCCAAGTTATAGACTTGAAACCTTCTTCATCCTAGTATTTTCCCCGTTATTCTCATCATACTAGAAAACAAGGTCTCCCTCAATATAATTGTCTATTCATGGAGCTCGTTTGTGTAAAATTGAGAAAATAGAAGTAATTACGACTCACCTTCAGCTACACAGGATTTTCCCAAACTTTATAGATCGCTCTCTCTTTTTTAAAACTCACTTCCGTATGAACTATACAATCTCGATTTTGCGCTAGGAAAAACGAAAGAGCATACGCTATTTTATAATCTGGTGTTTCATATCCATCAAATACTTTCCCGTACATTTCATTCGCAATTGAATCGGCCCACACTTCAGCTTCTCTTATCGTTTCAAAAATAATGTCTTCCCTTTCCCATTTCACAGTTATATCACCCTTTCCAAACAAAAAGTAGCGCTAGCATACCCTTAATAAGAATATGACTAGCGCTACTTTTATATCATTCTAACTTTCATTTTTTAAAAATTATCTAATGCCTTTTCCATAATGGAAACAGATTTAAAAGGTGGCGTTACTGTTAATGAACCTTTTACAACAGTTTCCCCTTTTTCATCATGAGCAAATACAAGCATATCAATTGTATGTTCCTCCTCTGAAACAGCCACAACTTCAAAGTGGATTTGTAACGTTTCATAATGGTGAACATGTTTCACGAACGTAAGGTCCTTCCTAGTAATATGACTACCTGGACCTGGTAAATATTTCGTAACCGCCGTTGTAATCAGCCCCGTTAGCATAATGCTTGGGACAATCGGCTTTTCATACGGAGTTTGGGATGCGTAATCATGCTGAATATATAATGGATTGGCATCATTCGTTAACCCTAAATACAATAACAAATCTTTATCCTCAATTTTTTCAGTGATAGATAATTTCTCTCCTACTGTAATTTCATCCATTCTACGACCAATTTGAACTTTTTTCTTTAACATGTTACAACCCCCTCCGATTTTTTCACCTTATTATCCTATTAAAAGTGATACCTTATCCGAGAATTACTATGACGAGGGCAATGTATAGTATAAGTCTATAATTTCATTATAGGATACACCGAATGATAGCGTTTTCATATTATTTCAAAAAAACAATTTAGTAAATAGTAGAAAAAGATTCGGGGCCCCGAATCTTTTTCCGCTTATATTTAATTATTAAACAAGAACTTTCATAACGTTACGTACAGATTCTACAGAGCGATCTAACGCTTCTTTTTCATCTGCAAGAAGTTCTAATTCAATAATTTTTTCAATTCCGTTACCACCTAGAATTACTGGTACCCCTAAGTAAATGTCACTATAACCATACTCACCTTCAAGGTATGCAATAGCAGGTAATACACGGCGTTGATCTTTCAAGATTGCTTCTGTCATTTCAACTAAAGAAGCTGCTGGCGCATAATATGCACTACCGTTTCCTAATAAGCCTACAATCTCACCGCCACCTTTACGTGTACGTTCTACGATTGCTTCTAAACGCTCTTTTGGAATTAATGTTTCTAACGGAATGCCACCTGCATAGGAATAGCGTACAAGAGGTACCATATCGTCACCATGTCCACCAAGAACAAATCCTGTAATGTCTTTCACAGAAAGATTTAATTCTTGTGAAATGAATGTACGGAAACGAGCTGTATCTAATACGCCCGATTGACCGATAACACGCTCTTTCGGGAATCCTGCTTCTTTAAATACAGAATATGTCATTGCATCAACTGGATTTGTTAATACAACAATAATCGCATTTGGTGAATGTTTTGCAATGTCGCGCGTAATACTTTTCATAATTTTAGAGTTTGTTGCTACTAAATCATCACGGCTCATACCAGGCTTACGCGCAATACCTGCTGTAATAACGACAACGTCAGAATCAGCAGTATCTACGTAATCAGATGTACCAATAATGTTAGCATCAAAACCTTGTACTGGGCTCGCTTCTAACATATCTAACGCTTTCCCTTTTGTTGGATTTTCCAGCTGTGGAATGTCCACTAATACAACATCTGCAAGTTCTTTTTGTGCTAATAAGAATGCTGTTGTTGCTCCTGTAAATCCTGCACCGATGACTGAAACTTTCTTGCGTTTGATTGTCATAATTTACCCCCCGCTTTAATTATGCGTTTTTGATTATCGCTACATCCATGTTTTTAATAAGTTCATTAGCGAACTCAGAACATTTCACTTCTGTTGCACCTTCCATTAAGCGTGCGAAATCATAAGTTACTACTTTTGATTCAATTGTTTTCTCAACTGAATCAGTTACTAAATTCGCAGCTTCATTCCATCCTAAGTGCTCTAATAATAATACACCAGAAAGAAGAACAGAAGATGGATTTACTTTATCTAAACCTGCATATTTTGGAGCTGTACCATGTGTAGCTTCAAAGATAGCATGTCCAGTCACATAGTTAATGTTTGCACCAGGTGCAATACCAATTCCACCTACTTGTGCAGCAAGTGCATCCGAGATGTAGTCTCCGTTTAAGTTCATTGTTGCAACAACATCGAACTCACGTGGACGAGTTAAAATTTGTTGTAAGAAGATGTCTGCAATAGAATCTTTTACGATGATTTTTCCAGCA
The DNA here is from genome assembly GCF_042728695.1 of Bacillus sp. NPDC060175. Taxonomy (NCBI): domain Bacteria; kingdom Bacillati; phylum Bacillota; class Bacilli; order Caryophanales; family Bacillaceae; genus Bacillus; species Bacillus sp. NPDC060175. The sequence continues at coordinate 4,718 of NZ_JBHWYR010000014.1, read as the reverse complement.
GATTCTGCTTCTGCCATCGCTTTATTCGCTGCATCTTTACCATCTTTTTCAACGATACGATCATATTCAGCCCAAGTAAATACTTTGTCGCCAAATTCTTGTTCAGCTACTTCGTAACCCCAGTTTTTGAAAGCACCTTCTGTAAATTTCATAATGTTTCCTTTATGAACTAATGTAACAGAAGAGCGTTTTTCGTTAATTGCATATTGAATCGCAGCACGAACAAGACGCTTTGTCCCTTCCTCTGAAATTGGTTTAATACCAATCCCTGATGTTTCTGGGAAACGAATTTTATTAACGCCCATTGCTTCTTTTAAGAATGCAAGAACTTTTTCCGCTTCTGGAGAACCTTGTGCATATTCAATACCAGCGTAAATATCTTCTGTATTTTCACGGAAAATAACCATATCAGTATCTTCCGGACGTTTTACAGGTGAAGGAACACCTTCAAAGTAACGAACTGGACGTAGACATACATATAAATCTAATTCTTGACGAAGCGCAACGTTTAGAGAACGAATACCACCGCCAACTGGAGTTGTAAGTGGACCTTTAATTGCGATTAAATATTCACGAATTAAATTTAAAGTCTCTTCTGGTAACCACTCGCCTGTTTGGTTAAATGCCTTTTCCCCTGCAAGCACTTCTTTCCAAACAATTTTCTTCTCACCATCATATGCTTTCTCAACTGCTGCTTCTAGTACGCGAGATGCTGCAGCCCAAATATCAGGACCAATTCCATCTCCTTCGATAAATGGAATAATCGGATTGTTTGGTACATTCATAACACCATTAGTTACAGTAATTTTTTCACCTGTCGTCAATGTGATAACCCCCATGTTTGAAATTTCATATGTATGAAACTGAGGGAATAACCCCTCAGTTCAAACCGTTAGTCAAATTAAAATATTCTAATCATTATATCTTTCCGAAAAAATCAGACTTTTGAAAGCGTATTTTCACTATCAAAATAGTGTTTTTCACTTATCGTTGCGCAATTGGAACATACACTTGATGCGTAGGTCCATCATAATCAGCACGCGGACGGATTAAACGGTTATTTTCATATTGCTCTAGAATATGAGCTAACCAGCCTGACATACGGCTAATCGCAAAGATAGGTGTAAATAGGTCATGGTCAACTCCTAAACAATGGTATACAGAAGCTGAATAGAAATCAACATTTGGTGGAAGACCTTTTTCTTTTGTTACAATGTCTTCAATTTTGATAGACATATTATACCATTTGTCTTCTCCTAAAAGCACGCATAATCTCTTAGACATTTCGCGTAAGTGTTTCGCGCGTGGATCACCATGCTCATATACGCGATGACCAAATCCCATAATTTTTACTTTATTTTGAAGAGCATTATGAATATATGATTCTACATTTTCTTCTTCGCCAATTTCAGTTAACATCTTCATTACATTTTCATTTGCCCCGCCGTGAAGAGGACCTTTTAATGCACCGATTGCTGCTGTAATACCAGAATACACATCTGAAAGTGTAGCTACGCAAACACGTGCAGTAAATGTAGAAGCGTTTAACTCATGATCTGCATGAAGTACAAGTGCCTTATCAAAAGCCTCAATTTCAACTTCATTTGGCTCACGATCATTTAACATGTACAAGAAGTTTGCAGCTAATGATAGATCTTTTCTTGGCTCAACAACATCTAAACCTTTGCGAATTCTTGCATAAGCCGCAATTAAAGTTCCGACTTGAGCCTGTAATTTAACCGCTTTCAAATAATTAGACTTTCCATCCATTATTTCAGCGCTCTCATCATATAATGATAGCATGGAAATCGCAGTTCGTAAAACCGACATCGGGTGCGCGATTTTTAAATCTACTTGTTTCAAATATGTTAAAATCTCACCTGGAACTTTATAGTATTCTGATACAGTCTCTTTAAATTCCGCTAGTTCTTGTTCGTTAGGAAGCTTGCGGTGCCATAATAAGTACACTACTTCTTCAAACGTAGCATTCTCAGCTAAATCATCAATATTATACCCAACATAAGTTAATGTATCATCAATAATAGAGCTCACAGATGATGTTGTTGCTACTACCCCTTCTAAACCTCGAATAACAGTCATGACATTCTCTCCTTTTCCTGAAAATTCTCCCAACCTTGCTCCTTATATCTATTTGCTCCCCTTATAAATTATGAATGCTCGTTCACTCTTTAGGCAAGCAAAATGCACGTTCATGCAAATTTATTGCGATGTTCCCCTCTAATTGTCCATTACTTACATGGAAAGCATGAGCGTGAATATCTCCCCGAATCCTCACGCTCAGAACAACAAGTTAGTGAGGAAAATAAATTCCGAAGAGTTTTATGATAAAAACAACATAAAACAATATCATTATAAAATTGTTTTATGTTGTTTTTATTTTATCTGGTGTAAAGTCTCTGCTGTTATGTAACTTTTCAAAGTTTCTAATCCTATTATAAACAATTATCTGACTTTTGTGAACAGAAAGAATTCAAAAATTTTATATTACTATAAAATTCCTTATTTAAACATTTGTATAATACTCATAACTGCATAGGCAATTCCAGCCCCAATTAACGGACCCACAGCAACTCCATTAAATAAAGCAACAGCTATAATTGTCCCAAAAACAAGTGCGGTTGTAATATGAGGATCAGTCGTTAATAATTGCACCCCACCTTTCGCCAATAAAGCAACCGCTACTCCTGAAGCTAAAGCAATCCATGCATAGTATGATTTCGCCGCTTCTCCAAGCTGTTTAAACCCTATTTCCCCCGTCGCAATTGGTACAAGCACCGCAATTGTAATAACCGTCACACCGAGGTTAATTCCTTTCGTTTGTAAATAAGGAAAGACTTTATCGCCTAAAAACGTAAACTTCAATAAAAATAACACTCCAACAGCTACAGTAAGCGATTGGTTTTTAGCAATAAGTCCTATAATAAGTAGTATGAATAAAAATAACGTTGACTGACTAATCATGATTGCACTTCCTTTCTGAAAATAATGAACTTGTTTCCAAACAAAAATACCCTTAAACCTATCGTTATACATGCTATACCGATGCATATTTAACAATTATAATAAAGAAACAAATTGATTTTCATATGCATTTCAAAATTACAAACAAGACTTTAACCAGAAAAAAATAAAACATGCATATACATTTAAAAGCGGATGTCTCTCCTTTCTTTTATAATAAGAAACAGGTAAAATAAAAAAGAGAGAAAATGAAGTTTTTACCATATAGTAGAAGCGTCACCAACAAGCTTCTGTAGTCATTAATCCGCTGCAAAAGCAGGCTAAATCCATCATTCCACTATAACATAAAGTGAAACTTTGATCAGTGAATCTCACTAGTTATAAGTTGAACGAATTAGGATAATCCAAATTGGAATGGGAGGTATACACCTTTGAACCGAAACTTACTATATATGATATTACGACTCATATTTGTCATTGTAGCAACGGTAGTTGGGTTCTATGCATTGCTGCACATATCAGGCCTTATCTACCCTTTTATTATCGCTTTTGCATTCGCTTATTTGATTAATCCTGTCGTCAATTTCCTTAATCAAAAACTACAATTCCCTCGCGCATTAGCGGTACTCGTTAGCTTAATTCTCGTATTCGGAGCTATCGTCGGACTTGTTACATACCTTGTAACTGAAGCAATATCTGCCACAACATACTTACTACAAATTGTCACAGTGAAGTTTCCAGATATCGTTGCATTCGCCCAAGAATTTGCACTTAATCATATTATGCCTCTCTATGATGATTTAATTTCTAAATTTAATCATCTTGGAGAACCACAGCGATACACTATTACACAAAACATTCAAAACTTAGGCACCGAAGCAACGACACAAATGAAAGAACTTTTAACCGCCATTATAAGCGGATTAACAAATTTCATTAGTGCATTACCAACAACTTTAACTGTCCTTGTATTCGTCTTATTAGCCACCTTCTTCATTAGTTACGATTGGCACCGTCTTGCTCATAAAGTAAGAAAACTTCTACCTAATCGTGTACACGGATACGGAAAAACTATTTTTGTCGATTTAAGAAAAGCTTTGTTTGGTTTTGTTAAAGCGCAACTTACACTCGTATCTATGACAACTATCATTGTACTAATCGGCCTTTTAATATTACGCGTGCCATACGCAATTACTATCGCGATTATTACAGGAGTTGTAGATTTACTCCCGTATTTAGGAACTGGAGCCGTCTTCGTTCCTTGGGTTATATACGTATTTTTCACAGGCGATACTGCATTCGCCATCGGTCTTCTCATCCTATACATCGTCGTGATTGTCCAAAGACAAATCATGGAGCCAAAAGTACTTTCATCTAATATTGGACTCGATCCATTAGCGACACTCATCGCTCTATTTGTCGGCTTTAAGCTCTTTGGTTTTTTAGGATTAATCATCGGTCCAGTCATATTAGTACTACTTAATACATTACACAAAGCTCATGTATTCCACGACTTATGGAAATTCATTAAAGGCTCACCATCAAAATAATATTTTCTAACTCATACACAACAAAAAATCAACTGTAATCAGTGGGAAATTCCCACTGATTATTCACTGTACTTTTTTGTACTACTACATTTAAAAGAGAATTTCCTATAAAAGGATAATCCTCTTATTTTTTTGCATAAAAACGCATATTTTAGGTCATAAATACATTTTTATTCTATTTATTAT
>NZ_JBHWYR010000013.1:0-94593 GCF_042728695.1 Bacillus sp. NPDC060175 | reverse complement strand
ATGTATTAGGCACGCCGCCAGCGTTCATCCTGAGCCAGGATCAAACTCTCCAATAAAGTTAGTTTGTCTAGCATCTAAAAATAAAAATTGACGTTTACGTTGTTTGTTTCGTTCAGTTTTCAAAGAACTAAAAGCGGGTGAAGAGAATCGAACTCTCGACCAGAGCTTGGAAGGCTCTTGTTTTACCACTAAACTACACCCGCGTGGTCGGGAAGACAGGATTTGAACCTGCGACCCCCTGGTCCCAAACCAGGTGCTCTACCAAGCTGAGCCACTTCCCGTTATGGCGCGCCCGAGAGGAGTCGAACCCCTAACCTCTTGATCCGTAGTCAAACGCTCTATCCAATTGAGCTACGGGCGCTTATTCATGATGTTTTTTCGTCGTTGTATTTTGGCGACTCAATTATCTTATCATACTACATTTTCAAATGCAAGTACTTTTTTAAAAGATTTTTTTGATGCGGCCGAGAGGACTTGAACCTCCACGGGGTTTCCCCCACTAGGCCCTCAACCTAGCGCGTCTGCCGTTCCGCCACGACCGCGCGGAAAAAACAAAAGTGAGCCATGAAGGATTCGAACCTTCGACCCTCTGATTAAAAGTCAGATGCTCTACCAACTGAGCTAATGGCTCGTAAATGGCTGGGCTAGCTGGATTCGAACCAGCGCATGACGGAGTCAAAGTCCGTTGCCTTACCGCTTGGCTATAGCCCATTGAAATAGTTATCTTCTTTTCAAAGACAAATGTTATTGTACCATAATGTCCAATAAAAAACAACTGCTATATAGCAGAAGTTAAAATGGCGGTCCCGACCGGGGTCGAACCGGCGATCTCCTGCGTGACAGGCAGGCATGTTAACCACTACACCACGGGACCATTTGGTTGCGGGGACAGGATTTGAACCTGCGACCTTCGGGTTATGAGCCCGACGAGCTACCGTACTGCTCCACCCCGCGATAATATTATTTATATAATTTATATGGTGGAGGATGACGGGATCGAACCGCCGACCCCCTGCTTGTAAGGCAGGTGCTCTCCCAGCTGAGCTAATCCTCCGAAGTGGTGACCCGTACGGGATTCGAACCCGTGTTACCGCCGTGAAAGGGCGGTGTCTTAACCACTTGACCAACGGGCCAATATATATGGCAGAGAAGAAGGGATTCGAACCCTCGCACCGCGTTAGCGATCTACTCCCTTAGCAGGGGAGCCCCTTGAGCCACTTGGGTACTTCTCTGTATATGGCTCCGCAGGTAGGACTCGAACCTACGACCGATCGGTTAACAGCCGATAGCTCTACCACTGAGCTACTGCGGAATAATAAAGACAATTTGTATCTTATAAAAATTCTCATCGTAAGTCAAGAAGTTTTTTCACAACGTCTTGCGCAAACGGGACATGTTTATAATATACTGGATTGCGTTTTCACTGTCAAGATGTTTTCACTACCAGTTTTAGTTGTCCTTTGCACTTTCCACATACATATCTTTGTGTATTTATTTGACGTCTTCTTACATATTGAAACGAACAACCCATACATTCATACGTATAAACTTTCGTTTCCTCCTCACTAATCATTCGTTTACAAAAACGTGGTGCACCTACTTTCTTTAATAACTCACGAAAATCTCTATCTCCGTGCTTATACCCTTTTCCTGTGATATGTAAGTGATAATGACAAAGTTCATGTTTAACAATCCCGACTAACTCTTCTTTACCATATATTTCGTAATATCGATAATTCAATTCTATATTATGATTCTTCAATAGATAGCGCCCACCCGTTGTACGTAACCTACTATTAAACATCGCTTTATGTAAAAACGGCATTCCAAAGCATTGTAACGATACCTCTTCCACTAACCTCTGAATTTCTTGCTCATCCATTCTCATTCCTCCTAAACAAAAAAATATTTTTACACTTTTCTCCCTTCCTATACATATATTAAATAGTACATATACCCATCCTCATTCAAGAAGCGTGATTTCTAAAAATGCAGCATTGATAGAAATCCACTCACCAACCTCTCATCAATATTTCTTTAAATAAAAGGAGGAATTTATGAGAGCAGGATTAAACAAGGAGGGATTCCTATGCCTACATGGCTAAAGAAACAAATGCAACGTGCATATTTCGAAAAAAACCGGTATCAAATCAAGTTACTAAATGAATGCTGGTTTTATTATAGTAAAATACACCAAAGCTCATAATCAATGAAACTTTCCTATCCATAAAAAGAGAGCAGTTTCATCTGCTCTCTTTACTTTCTATTCAATTGGTAACATTGATAATGCAACACGACCTTTTTTCGTATCAATATCATCTACCCATACCTTTACAATTTGTCCCACGGATACGATATCTAATGGATGCTTTACAAATTGTTTACTTAGTTTAGAAATATGTACTAAACCATCTTGCTTCACACCAATATCAACAAAGGCACCGAAATCAACAACATTGCGGATCGTTCCCTCTAATTCCATACCACGCTTTAAATCTTCTAATTTTAAAATCCCCTTTTTCAAAAGTGGCTTTGGCAACTCATCCCTCATATCTCGTTCCGGGCTAATTAAAGCATCCATAATATCAACTAATGTCGGCTCACCAATCTCGGTCTCTTGAGATAATTTAGAAATATCTACTCCTTCTAAACTCTTTTGCAAGTTCGGTTTCCCCACATCATTCTTTGATAACCCTAGGCTCTTTAATAATAATTCAACATTTTTATATTGTTCTGGATGAATCCCTGTGCGATCTAACGGATTCGCTCCTTCTAATATACGTAAAAAACCGATACATTGTTCATATGTTTTTGCACCTAAACGCGGGATTTTCTTTAATTCAGTACGCTTCGTGAATTTCCCATCTTCCTCACGCTTAGCTACAATATTTTTCGCAACTGTTTTTGATAACCCCGAAACATATTGCAACAATGCAACTGAAGCTGTATTTACATTAACACCAACTCGGTTAACTGCTGTCTCTACTACAAATGTTAATGATTCATTTAATCTCTTTTGAGATACATCATGTTGATATTGTCCCACCCCAACAGATTTAGGGTCAATTTTCACAAGCTCTGCAAGCGGATCTTGCAGACGTCTCCCAATTGAAACGGCACTTCTTTCTTCAACCTGTAAATTCGGAAACTCCTCGCGAGCTACATCAGATGCTGAGTACACACTAGCACCCGCTTCATTTACAATAATGTAAAATACATCTCGTTCTACATTTTGTAATACATCTACTATAAATTCTTCCGTTTCCCTCGAAGCTGTACCATTTCCAATCGCTATCATTTCAACTTCATATTTATCTATAATGGAAATGATTTTCGTTTTTGCATCCTCATATTTACGAACAGGCGGATGCGGATAAATAACATCTATGTGAAGAACTTTCCCTGTATCATCTACTACAGCTAATTTACAACCGGTTCTATATGCTGGATCTACCGCTAACACAACTTTCCCTTTCATCGGAGGTTGTAATAATAAATTACGTAGATTCTCAGAGAAAATATGAATCGCTTGTTCTTCGGCCGTTTCCATTAATTCTTTACGAATTTCTCTTTCTATTGAAGGTTGAATTAATCGCTTATATCCATCTTCCATCGCTAATTGTACATAATGCACACTTTTAGAAGCTTCATCAAGAATCATTTTCTTATGTAAAAACTGAAGAATTCCTTCAATTGGCGTGATAACAGAAACTCTTAATACGTCTTCCTTTTCACCACGATTCATAGCTAGTACACGATGTGGCACTACTTTTTGCAACGGTTCTTCATAGCCATAATACATTTCATATATATTCTTTTCATCTTTTTCTTTATCTTTTACAGATGAAGACATAATCCCTTGTCGGAAAGTAGTATTGCGAATCCAACTACGATATGCCGCATTATCCGAAACAAGTTCTGCAATAATATCTTGCGCACCTTGCAACGCATCTTCTGCAGACGCCACTTCTTTTTCTGCATTAACAAATTCCATAGCCTTCTCTGCTGGATTTTCTTTTTTATATAACAATAGCCACTCAGCTAACGGTTCTAATCCCTTTTCTTTAGCAATTGTAGCTTTCGTTCTTCTTTTCTCTTTATATGGACGATATAAATCTTCTACTTCCTGAAGTTTTTTTGCAGCAACAATATGACGACGCAACTCTTCCGTTAGTTTACCCTTTTCACCAATAAGACGAAGAACCTCTTCTTTCCTATCTTCTAGTTGCATCATATATTGCCATCTTTCTAAGATTGCACGAATTTGCACCTCATCTAGAGATCCTGTCCATTCTTTTCGGTAACGAGCGATAAATGGAACTGTGTTACCTTCTTCTGTTAATTGAATAACATGACGAACTTGCTTTTCTGTAAAGCCTAATTCTTTCACTAACATTTTCATTAACCCTTGTCGATTATCTACCATTTCCATATCCAACCGTAACCTCCTCTATAATAAAAAAAAGTTGCCCTGTAAAGAGAGCAACTTAAACTGCCGATTTAAAAATCTATTAGTCCTAAACTAATTTGTAACGCTTCATCTACACGACTCATCATCACTTCATCCAAATGAGTGATTTTGTCCGTTAAGCGTTGCTTATCGATTGTTCGAATCTGCTCAAGTAAAATAACAGAATCTCTCTCAAAACCATACTTTTTCGCATCAATTTCCACATGAGTGGGTAATTTCGCTTTTTGAATCTGTGCAGTAATAGCCGCTACAATCACAGTCGGACTAAAACGATTTCCGATGTCATTTTGAATGACAAGAACCGGACGAACGCCTCCTTGCTCAGAACCAACAACTGGGGAAAGGTCTGCAAAATACACGTCGCCGCGTTTTACAATCAAAATATTACCCCCCGCTAACTAAGCGTTCTACTGTATGAGCTGCTTCATACTCTGCTAAGAAAGCTTCAGATGCAATACCAAGATTAATTTTTCCCATTTCAATGTACCCACGTCGCATTGATTCATGTTGGTAGCGTTTCTTCGTCTTATGTTGACGCAATAACAGTTGTGTTGCCTGGCAAATTAGTTCATGGCGATTCTTATTCTCTTGTTTTCCAATTCCGTCCAATTCCGTTACCATTTGCTTTGGCAACCGAACCACGATTTCAGTAGTTACACTTGATTCGGACACAAAAATACACCTCCACCGTCAACTACACACCCAAATATATATATGACACCTATTGTAATAATACCATTGTATGGAGCCTGTTGCAAAGACTTCCTTATTCCCTGCTTATGTTTTCCAATTCATAAACAAAACATTCATCTTCTTTTACTTTTCATCTCTTTCAAACAAGAAATAAAGAAATCCTTTCCGCAACATTTCATTGTAACTTATATTAATAACAATTATAAAAAGAAGCTCCCTAGCAAAAAAGAGCCTATTTTCCATTAGCGAAAATCCCCTAAATGACGAGATGCTGAGCGATAATACCTTCTTCTATATATCATTTAAATAATTGATTACTTCTACAACTTTACCGTGTCGTATAAATATTCTCGGTACACGGAAGCTTATCGTTGCGATAATTTCATAATTAATAGTCCCGGAATATTCAGCTACCTCGGTAGCACTAATATACTCATCGCCTTGTCTCCCAATGAGTGTAACTTTCGTACCAAGTGGCACTTCACAAGGAAGATGTATCATGAATTGATCCATTGTCACTCGCCCTACAATCGGTACTCTTTCACCATTTACAAGTACTTTAAACCCTTGCAATCTTCTAAGCCAGCCATCTGCATATCCAATTGCAACTGTCGCAATCCATTCTTCAGTTCTCGTTCGGTATGTGACATTATAACTAATCCCATCCCCTTTAATCACTTGCTTAATATGAGCAACCTTCGTATGAAGTGACAACGCTGGTTCCAATTTAAATGGTAAAAAAGGACGTATTTCTACAGATGGGGATAGTCCATACATCGCAATACCAATTCGCACTGCATTAAATGTAATCCCTTGAAACCTTAACGTTGCAGCACTATTGGCTGTATGGACAAATTTAGGGTTCACTCCAAATTCTTTCAACCAACTTAACTGCTGCAAGAATGTATTATATTGCTTATCAAAGTAAGAAGTCTCAACCTCATCGGATGTTGCAAAATGTGTATATACTCCTTCTAACTCTAAAAATGGTGCGCCTTCTAAACTCTTTAAGAACCCCTTTAATTCTTTGCGTTCACGTATTCCGATTCTCCCCATACCACTATCAAAATTAATATGGAATTTCATTATTGATGAACCATCCCAGAGCTTTATCGCTTCTTCCACCCATTCTTTTTGAAAAACAGTTAATGCTACATCATTTTCAGCAGCTACGTTTACATCACGGGGCGGGGAAGGACCTAATACTAAAATCGGTGCAGTAATACCAGCCCTCCGAAGCACTAAAGCTTCATCTAAAAAAGCAACTGCTAATCTTGTTGCTCCTGCTTCTAATGCAGTTTTAGCCACCGGTACATAATCGTGCCCATATGCATTCGCTTTAACTACAGCAAAAATCTCTACATCACTTGGAATGAACTCTTTAATATGCGTAACATTGTTGTAAATCGCATCTAAATCCACTTCCACCCAGGTGTCACGGTAAAACGGTGCGTCTTCCATAAATACACTTCCTTATACACGATATGCGAAGCTTATTCTTTTATATGCTTCTTTTATGAAATCCACCTTCAAACTAAGAAAAGACGCGGTGCACATATATCACCACGTCTAAGATGTTTACTTCACCTGCTTCGCTGTAACCGAACGAGCAACCATCAACAACTCATTCGGCTCTAGACCTTTAGAAACGAGCATATATTCTACTCCGTTATGCGACCACGTTACAGAGTCTTTCGTCAATGCACCAATCGTGGAACCAAGATCAACCGGCTCTCCACTTACACTTACCGCCGATGAGGCCTCTGCAACTTTTGCCTTTTCTTGTATTAAAGTAAAGGATTTCTTACTTCCAGTGTATGTGAGTATCGCACGCTTGCCACTGTCTGTCTTCAACTCTTTTTCCTCTTTCAAAGTCATGCCTTGCGGCGTATCACGCGGATACAAAATAGCAAACGGTTTGTCTTCTTTCGCTGCCGTCTGAACATCCACTTGTGCTCTAGACATATTTTGTTTCGTATCAAATGCACCTTTATCAAACTTTGCATCAAACTTTACTTTAGTGAAATCTACTTTTACAAGGACATTTTGGTCATTATCCATCAGCTTCACAGAAACTGGTGTTAAATCACTTTTATTCAGCTTAATTTCTTGTTTCGGCAACATATTTTGATGTTGATAATTTGTTTTTGTTTTAAATACATAATACTTATCTGTTTTCTCGAAAGAGAGATTTTTCTTATCTTGCAAAATATCTCTTACAAGTGATTCATATAAATAAGCCTGGCTACTATTTTGCGGCCAATCACTTTGAAAACGGAAACTCTTATTAAGCGCCGGTGTTAATACAAATACACCTTCATCATTTCTTAAAATAATTTGACTCTGATCCTTTTTCGCATTCTGCAAATTCACACGATAATACGAAGGTTCTTTATGCCAAATTTCTACATTGTACTCCTGAGGCTCATTTCCTGTTTTAATAGATAATTTCGCTTCAGCTTGATAACTCTTCATACTTTTAACTTTCGCTTCTAAATCTCTCACAACATCTTCCTGTTTCTTTTCCATACAACCCGCCAACACAAAAACGGTCAATAAACCGACAAGAACTAAAAACAGACGCCTTTTCATCACTTCAGCCCCTTTGCCCCTATAAATGAATGGAAGATATGCCTTCCTTATCGCTACCTCAAATATATGAGACAAAGATATAAAATATGCAGACTAGCGTGACGAGCTTTCCAAAACAACTTGAGCAACGGCAAATTCTTTACTATGACTAATTGATAAATGAACAATATGCTCTGTATTTGTAATGATAATCGGCTTACCTCTATCATCATTCCTTACTTCAATATCTAAAAAACTCACTTCTTTCCCGATACCGGTCCCTACCGCTTTAGAATACGCCTCTTTTGCTGCAAATCTTCCAGCTACGAATTCTGTAAGACGACTTCCTTTCAGCCCCTCGGCAACACCACGTTCTCTTTCAGTTAAAATACGTTCCATAAATTTAAGCTTTCCATCTAGCATTTTTTCAATTCGATTTAACTCAATAATATCGATTCCAATCCCTACAATCATTTCAAAATCCCCTTCTTCTATTTAGCTTTCTTCATTCATATTGTAAGAATAACAGAGAATCTTTCTGATGCAAAAGGAGTGATACTAACAACATGCTAATACCATCCACTCGCATTTCCTTACAACCGATTATCATCTCTTTACTTCTTATACAATTAGTCATGATTATATTGAGCGACTTTTCCCTCTTTCACCTGGCAGCCTACAATGAATATATCGCTAAAGGAGAATGGTGGCGTGTCATAACTTCCTTACTTGTACACGTAGACTTACAACATTTTCTTTCTAATAGTATTTGTTTATTTATACTTGGTTCTTCTATTGAAAAACAACTAGGACACTTTTCTTTCATCATTATTTTTTTCCTTTCTGGCATTCTTGGGAATATTTCTTCTTATATTATTATGCCTCTTGAATATATTCACGCCGGAGCATCTGGTAGTATTTTCGGATTACTAGGCGCCCAATTATTTTTATTGTATAGTCGATATCGTTCTTCAAAACCAAGAGACATCGCTATTTTTTCAATAATGATACTTATATTACTGCTATTTACTTTCTTTAATCCCTCTGCCAATCCTATAAGCCATTTAACAGGATTGATTATCGGCGGCATGTGCACCCCTTTTTTAACAAAAAAAATCGATGGCGCAGAGCTTATTTAATATAGAAGCTCGCACCATCGACAATTTCCACATCTGTTTGTTTACTTAAATCTCTCATTAGTTGAAATAAAGACTCATCCTTTTTCTTCGCCTCAATCATACAATCAATTTGCGGAACACTCCCCTTTATCTTTTTCAAAAAAGATAAGAAGGTATCTACATCAATAAAATCCGCATGTGCTCTTGGATCTTTTCCATCTCTAGGACTAGAGATGTGCATTTTAACTGGTAATAAAGACGATTCCCACGTATGTACAACACGTGCCCAATCTTCATGCCAATCTTCCTGGTCATTATTCATCATATGATGGTGCAAATCAAACACGACTGGAATGTCTAATTTCTCACCTAAATACAATGTTTCTTCTAAAGAAAAGGTCGTGTCATCATTTTCTAATATAATCATCTCTTGAATACCTCTTGGAACAGTTGACCAATTTTCTATAAAGTGTTCTAATGCGAGCTCCTTATCGTTATAACCTCCTCCCACATGTAATACACATCGTTGCTTATGTTCAATTCCCATACCCTTTAACAATTTTTTGTGCATCTGCAATGTCTTTACAGATCGTTTGAAAATACTCTCCTCAGGTGAATTTAGTACAACAAAATGATCTGGATGGAAGTCAATTCGCATATTCATACGAATTGCATATCCACCTAATTCTTTCAGATTTTCTTTTAAAGGACGAATATAGTTCCAATCTAACAACTCCTCATGATTCGCTAAAGGAATAAGCTTGGAACTAAGTCGAAAGAAAGATATATCATGTCCTTTATTATGCTTTAATAGCCGTAAGCAATTTTCCAAATTCGAATTAGCGATTCTTTCGAGTTTACGAATCGCAGCCTCTCGATCATCAATCCGCTGAAACTGTGCATATGTCATCGTTTGAGATGGAGATGCATTCTTCAAATGCACACTCATCGCAACATACCCAAGTCTTACTAGCATATAGCACCCCATTTCTATACGAGTTATTATGTAGTATGCACAATTACAGAAATAAAAAAAAGAGAATGCCAGCAAAGGGCATTCTCTTTTTTATTAAGCTTGTGGACGGCTATGATGTTTTCTTTCGCCGCGTCCATTTGAAGATCCAGGGCGACCTTCACCTTTACGACCACGGTTACCATCACGGCTACCACCATCACGATTGCGATCACGGTTACGACCATCGCCACTTCCACTTCCACTTCCACTTCCACTTCCACGTCCATCACGATTGCGATCACGGTTACGACCATCGCCACCGCCGCGTCCATCACGACTACGATTACGGTTACCATCACGGTATCCACTTCCGTTACCACCGCGTTTTTTAGAACCGCCACCTCTTGAAACAACTGGTGGTTCTGATGTTAAAGCGATTGGAGTTGTATCTGGTTCTTTTGTCATCATTTTTAAAGCAGCAGCTACTACTGTTACAGAGTCATTCTCTTCCAACATTTCTTCTGCAATACGCTTGTAGTATGATAAGTTTTCATTTTGGATTGTGCTTTGAAGCTTTTCTGCGATTAAACGTTGTTGACCTTCTAACGCCTCGTCAAGTGTCGGTGCTTCCATACGATCAACCTTACGTTTTGTTGTACGCTCGATATTTTTCAATTGTCCTGATTCACGTGGCGTTACAAATAACATTGCAATACCTTTTTTACCTGCACGGCCAGTACGACCGATACGGTGAACGTATGATTCTGGATCTTGCGGGATATCGAAGTTGTATACGTGTGTTACGCCTGAAATATCAAGACCACGTGCAGCAACGTCTGTTGCAACAAGAACTTCGATAGCACCTTCTTTAAATTTACGTAATACAGACATACGTTTTGCTTGTGTTAAGTCACCATGAATACCTTCTGCTGCATAACCACGTAAGTTTAATGCTTCTGATAATTCATCAACACGACGCTTTGTACGACCGAATATGATTGCAAGCTCTGGAGATTGAATATCTAGTAAGCGTGTTAACACGTCAAACTTATTCTTTTCTTGCACTTCTAAATAGAACTGCTGAATGTTTGGCATTGTTACTTCTTTTGCTTTTACTTTAATGTGTTCAGGCTCAGTCATGAAACGCTCAGCAATACGACGGATTGGATCTGGCATTGTCGCTGAGAATAATAATGTTTGATGTGTTTCTGGCACATCTGTTAAAATCGCTTCAATATCTTCAATGAAGCCCATGTTTAACATTTCATCCGCTTCGTCAAGAACAACAGTCTCTACGTTTTGTAAGCGAAGTGTTTTACGGTTAATATGATCTAAAATACGACCCGGCGTACCAACAATAATGTGTGGGTGTTTTTTTAGAGCACGAATTTGGCGGTTAATATCTTGACCTCCATAAATTGGTAGAATACGAACACGTTTATGTTTACCAAGTTTGTATAGCTCTTCTCCAACTTGAATTGCTAATTCGCGCGTTGGCGCGATAACAATACCTTGAACTGCTTCTTTATTTGTATTCACTTTATCTAATAGTGGTAATCCGAATGCTGCTGTTTTCCCTGTACCTGTTTGCGCTTGCCCAATAATATCCTTACCTTGCAATGCATATGGAATTGTTTCAGCTTGAATCGGCGTAGCCTCTTCAAAGCCCATACTTTCAACAGATTGTAGTAAAGACTCACTTAATCCTAATTCTCGAAATGTTGTCAATGTTACTTCTCCTTTTCTATCCTATACTTATCATTTAAAAAAAGGCGTTTTCCGAACTTGCGGAAAAGCCCTTTTCCTGAATACTGACGTATAACCGGGCGTATATTCTTCACGAAAATACTTCTAAACGTTATCACACTTTATCAATTATAAGTTTTGTAGGTGTAAAAAGCAAACCCCAACTGTTACCTTATTTCATATTCAGAGCTTTTTTCTTTACTTTTATTTTTTTATCATTTACTGTAAGCGCTTATTATAAGTTTCCACTATTTTCGTGGCTATCATCCCTATTTATATACACCAATTATTTCAACATCGTAATTACTTCTTCTAATTTCATACCGCGAGACGCTTTTACTAGCACAACATCTTTCGCATCAACTACTGCTTGTAAGTCTTTTACAAGTTCTTCTTTGTTTTCATACGCTTTTACACGTTCTTTAGGGAAATTAATTTTTGCTCCTTCAGCAATTTGAGCTCCTAATTTACCATATGTGAATACATATGAAATTTTTGCTGGATCAATTAATTTACCTACTTCATAATGAAATTGCACTTCTTGATTTCCAAGTTCTAACATATCACCAAGCGCAACAATTTTTTTAGCAAATCCATCTAAGCCATTCATTAGGTGGAACGCAGCTTCCATAGCCGTTGGGCTCGCATTATAGGCATCATTGATAATTGTTAAACCACTATCTGTTTTTACAATTTCCATACGCATACCTGTCATTTGAAGTGTTACTAAACCTTTTTTCATTTCTTCCCACGTTACACCAAAATGTTTCGCAATTGCCATTGAAGCAAGTGTATTATATACATTATGCTTTCCTAGCACCGGTAGATAGAATGACAAAGTTTCATCCCTGTTCATCTTAAAGTGTGTTCCAGTTGCCTGTAATGTTACAGTAGTTGGATAGTAATCATTTGCTCTCGCATCACCAAATGTAACTGTTTCCGCTGCTAAATTCATTTCTGGAACACGATTCGTTAATAGCGGCTCATCTCCATTATATACGAACACGCCACCCTTTTGTAAACCTGTAACAATTTCTAACTTCGCTTCAGCAATCGCCTCACGAGATCCTAAATCCATTAAGTGTGCCTCACCAATGTTCGTGATAATAGCTGCATTAGGACGAGCTAACTTAGATAGAAATTCAATTTCTCCTTGGCTTGACATGCCCATTTCTAATACAGCTACTTCTGTATTTTCCTCTAAATTTAAAATAGTAAGAGGTAAACCGATATGGTTGTTGAAATTACCTTCTGTTTTTTGAACTTTAAATTTAGTCGCAAGAATACTTGTTACAATATCTTTCGTAGATGTTTTACCATTACTACCCGTTACACCAACAACTTTTACATCCAATTGATCACGATAGTTTTTCGCTAACATTTGCAATGCTGCTAGTGTATCTTCTACAAAAATAACTGGAAGATTTTCAGGTGGGTTTTCTACATCTTTCATCCACAATGTAGCAATCGCCCCGTTTTCAACAGCTTTATCTACAAAAGCATGTCCATCGAAACGTTCACCTTGAATCGGAACATATAAGTTTCCTTTTTCAATCTTTCTCGTATCAATAGATGCTCCTTGTATAGTAATTCCCTCATATTTCTCTGCTAATCCAGTACCATCTACCATTTTCTCTACTTGTTTTAACGTTCGCTTAATCATAAAAAAACACTCCTTACATAGAGGAAGCACTATTCCTTCGAATAGTGCTTCCTCCTTTTTTGTTAGATTGTATATTTAATTTTTTGTTTTTCTTCGTGACGTTCAATCGCTAAACGAATCAACTCTTCAATTAATTCCGGATACGGTAACCCTGTATGTTGCCATAATAGTGGGAACATACTAAACGGCGTGAATCCTGGCATTGTGTTTACTTCGTTAATATATACTTCTCCATCTTTCGTTAAGAAGAAATCAGCTCGTGTTAAGCCCGAACCATCTAATGATTGGAATGCAATAATTGCATCTCGCTTAATTACATTAGACTCTTCTTCTGTCATTTCAGCTGGAATAATTAACGCTGTATCACCATCGATGTATTTCGATTTGTAATCATAAAAATCTTTTTTCGGTACAATTTCACCTACAACAGAACATTTCGGCTCATCATTACCTAATACACCAACTTCTACTTCACGACCTACAATATTTTCTTCTACAATAATTTTACGGTCAAATTGGAATGCCTCTTCGAATGCATTTTCAAGCTCTTCACGATCGTTACACTTATTAATACCAACACTTGAACCAAGGTTTGCTGGTTTTACGAAGCAAGGATATCCTAATACTTCTTCTACTTTTTCATACGCTATTTCACTATCTTTTTCCCATGCGCTACGAATGAAAGATGCATATTTCGCTTGTTTCAATCCAGCTTCTGCAAAGATATTTTTCATAACGACTTTATCCATACCAGCAGCTGATGCTAATACACCGTTACCTACATAAGGAATGTTCATTAATTCTAATAATCCTTGAACCGTTCCATCTTCACCGTTTGGCCCATGTAGTAATGGGAAAATAACGTCAATAGCATCTTCTTGAGAAGTTGCAGACGGAATAATTTCTGTGCTTAATGATAACGGGGAAATCGCATTTTCTGCACCGCTCATTTTTAAAGTTTCAACATCTGTTACTTCACCTTCAATACGCTCACCGCGTACCCATTGACCTTGTTCTGTAATATAAATTGGATGAATCTCGAATTTATCTTGATTTAATGCTTTAATAGCAGCAAGAGCCGTTTGTAGCGAAACTTGATGCTCAGCTGATTTTCCACCGTATAATAAACCTAATTTAATTTTTGTCACTGAAATCACCCTAACCAATTGTTTTCATTTTTCTATTTTAGCACTTTTTATAAAAATAGGTAGTTCCTATTTGAAATAAAATGTAACTTCCATAAATAATTAAAAGACACCACTTATTGGTTTTCTACACTTTTTCTCTTTAATTTTCTACACACCTAAACATAATTAAACTTTAAAGTAAGGTTGCTATCTAATCTGGTTATGTACCTAAAATATGTAGAAAGCCACTTTTTGTGTATGTCATCTATATTATCCTACCATTTATGGAGAATGAAAAAACACTGATTAAAGTTTCATTTTATTAAGAAGACTGTTTTCTAAGCGTATCTTTTTGCCTCTGCTCAACAAGACGATCTAAAGAAACATATACAAAGCCTGCAACTACACATCCAACACCTAAAATTGTAAATAAGAAGTGACCAAGCAAACGATCCAATAGAAAACCACCAAGAAGCGGACCAAATGCCCCCCCTGTGATCCACTGCAAACTGGCCGCTCCCATATATGTTCCTCTCAAATGCTCAGGGGCCAAATTCGCTACAAACGTCATCTGTACAGGTGACATAATCATCTCACCTAACGTATATATTGCATAAACGAACAGTAACGTTATTAAAATAATCGTAGCATTTGTATCTAATCCCCCAAACCATTTCGGTAACCACCCTATTAAAAACAAACCAATCCCGAACAAGCACGCACCATATAACATCGTCTTTCCGACAGGTTTATCTGTCGCCCATTTTGAAATTTGAAATTGAAATAAAACAACTAATAGACCATTTAACGCCATTAAATATGGATATGGATTATTAATGCCCTTCATTTCGTTATCAAAGTGCAGCGGCAACATGCCTTCTGTTTGAGAAAACCCCATAGAAATAATGATTCCCGCTAACAAATAAATCATTAACGCCTTATCTCTCATTAAAATTTTCCAAACCGCACCTGATTCCTTCTCTTCATTCTCTTCTTTTTTATCTGCGGCTTTTGGCATTGTCTCCTGAATAAAAATTAATACAAGTAATGCATAAAATAGCATTGTCGACGAAGCGATAATAAAAACAAGGTTCTTCGATAAAACAACTACTGACACTCCCATTATCGGCCCAATTGCAGCACCAATATTGTGTCCCATTCGCAATAAACCATATGCCTCTGTTCTTTTTTCTGGCGCCGTCACATCTGCAACCATCGCTGATGCCGCTGGATGAAATAGAGAATTACTTAACCCTAAAAAAATAGATAAAATGGCATATGGGATAAACCCTTCTATAAATAAAAAACCGAGCATTAGTAATGCATTACTCGCCATCGAAAATATCATAATTGGCTTTCTTCCATATATATCAGCTATTCTTCCGCCTATAAGTGAGCCAAAGCTTGCAGCAATTGGAGAAAGCGCCATAATAATTCCAACTTGTAATAAAGAATCTACCTTATCTTTTAAATATAGTGCAAAAAAAGGCATTAACATCATCATCGCAATTCCGTTCAATGTCTCACCGATAAATCGAATCCATACGTTACGATCCATCGCCCTTAGCTCACGCCATGTATTTTTCATACTTCCCCCCCTTAATTAACCAACAATTATCTTATAACATATTCAGAAAAATGTAAATTTTCAAAACAAAAATCCATTCTAACAGAATTAGAATGGATTTTTCCACTTATAAATTTGCTACATCTTCTTCTTTTTTACCATTACTTAACGCACTATGTTTTCGGCTATATAAAAAGTAAACTGCTATACCAATAACCATCCATACCCCAAAACTAATCCACGCTGTTCCGGATAACTGAAGCATTAAGTATAAACAAAAAATTACCGTTAACGCTGGTAAAAATGGTACAAGAGGTGCCTTAAATGCCCTTGGTAAGTCAGGATGAGTTCTTCTCAGGACAATAACCGCAACTGCTACAAGTGCAAAAGCTGACAATGTCCCCATATTTACAAGGTGTGCTAAAACATTTAAATCAATTAACCCTGAAATAAGTGCTGCAATAATCCCAGTTGTCCATGTATTTAAAAATGGTGTTTTAAATTTCGGATGAACTTTAGCAAGACGCTTCGGCAACAGCCCATCTCGGCTCATCGCATACGAAACACGAACTTGCCCATACATCATAACTAGCATTACAGTTGTAATCCCTGTAATTGCTCCTACCGAAATTACTCCCGCTAAACTATCTTGTCCAATAAATTGAAGTGCAAAGGCAACTGGATCTGATATATTTAGCTGTCCGTATGGAACAATTCCTGTCAAAATAAGTGAAACAACGATATAAAGAACAGTACAAATTAATAACGATGCGATAATGCCGATTGGTAAATCACGTTGCGGACGTTTCACTTCTTCTGCAGCTGTTGAAACTGCATCAAATCCTATGAATGCGAAGAATACTGTAGCAGCTCCAGCCATTACACCATCTAAACCAAATGGCATAAAAGGCGTCCAATTTTCAGGTTTCACATAATTAAAACCAGCAAAGATAAAGATAAGAACAACCGCTATTTTAATAAATACCATGATATTATTTATTCGTGCACTTTCACGAACACCTCTAGATAAAAGAGCTGTCATAACTAGAATAATTAGAACTGCAGGTAGATCAATTATTCCACCCTTTCCTGTACCAGGAGCCGAGGAGAGAATGGTCGGAATATGAATCCCAAATCCCTTTAATAACGATTGAAAATACGCTGACCATCCATTGGCTACAGCAGATGTAGCTAATAAATACTCGAGCATTAAATCCCATCCAATTAAGAATGCAAATACTTCTCCCATCGTCGCATACGTGTACGTGTACACACTCCCTGAGACAGGAACTGAAGAAGCAAATTCAGCGTAACAAAATGCAGCAAAGGCACAAGCTAATGCAGCTATAGCAAATGATAATATAATAGCTGGTCCAGAATGTTTCGCTGCTACAACGCCAGTAAGAACAAAAATACCAGTTCCAACAATTGCTCCGATTCCAAGCATTGTTAAATCAAGTGCCCCTAACGTTCTCGATAATGTCTTTTGTTTACTTTCTTGCAGTAACGTTGAAATCGGCTTCTTTTGAAAAATTTGCTTCATACTGTGCTCCTCCATGATTTTAGTTTTCTGAAAATTTAATTTACTTTTTTCATTTTACCTACAGTATGTTTTTTAGTCAATACTTTTGTCGGAATAAACAGAAAACTATCGAGATACGCGCTATACCCTTATCATTCTTTCTATAAAAAGATTCACACAATCATATCTATATATCTTTTCATAACTGTTTTTGGTATTAGTATACATGTCGATTCCACAAAAGAGGCATGCTCCTTTATTGAGCATGCCTCTTTTTACTTATTTCACAGTATATGAACCCTCTTCAATCCAGCTATACATATACTTTTCATCTTCCGTCTCATGTGCTTGTTTCACAATACGAAGCGGACGGAATGTATCTATCATAACAGCTAATTCAAGTGTTTCTTTCTTCCCTATACTCGCTTCTGTTTTTCCAGGATGCGGCCCATGTGGAATCCCGCTCGGATGAAGCGTAATAGAACCTTCTTCCACACCTTTTCGGCTCATAAAGTTACCTTCTACATAGTAAAGTACCTCATCACTATTCACATTACTATGATAATATGGTGCCGGAATTGATTCTGGATGATAATCATATAAGCGTGGTACGAAAGAGCAAATAACAAAATTATGCCCTTCAAATGTTTGATGTACTGGTGGTGGCTGATGAATACGACCTGTAATTGGTTCAAAATCCTCAACATTAAATACCCATGGATATAAATAGCCATCCCAGCCAACAACATCTAACGGATGGTGCCCTAAAACATGCTTATGCATATACCCCCTCGATTTTGTCATTACGACAAACTCACCTTTTTCATCATATGTCTCCAATTTCTCCGGACCACGAATATCTCTTTCACAAAACGGACTATGTTCTAACAGTTGCCCATACTCATTGCGATAGCGACTTGGTGTTGTAATTTGGCTATTTGCCTCTACAACAAGAAACTTAGTCTCTCCTTCATCTGGAATAACACGATAAATCGTTCCAATTGGGATCGTTACATAATCACCTTTTCTATAGTGAATCGTTCCGAACATTGTTTCAATTTTCCCTGTTCCATAATGAACAAATAACATTTCATCGCCATCACCATTACGGTAGAAATAGTCCATTTTTTCTGTTGGAGTCACTACTCCAATTAATAAATCCTCATTCCCAAGCATAAAGGTTCTTCCGCTTACTGCATCGCCAGTTTTTTTATTTTCTTTCGTGCGAAAATGGCGATGTGCAAGAGCTACATCTTCTTCATACTGCAACTGACAAGAATGAGATAATGCCGCATGACCTACTTCCGTTGGCATATAATGATGGTACAAAATAGACTGCGTACCAGAAAAACCTTTCGTTCCCATTACCTGTTCACGATAAAGCGCTCCATCTTTTTTACGAAATTGTACATGTCGTTTATGAGGTAGCTCCCCCATGTGACGATAAAACATGCCCATCACCTGCTTTCATGTCTTTTTTGACCGTATTACGTAACGTACCTAAACCAGTAATCGAAAGCTCTACAACATCTCCATCTTGTAGCCACTCTTCTGTACCAAGTTCTAAAATACATCCTGTTCCTACTGTTCCAGAACCGATCACATCTCCCGGATATAAGGTCACGTCTTGTGAAGCACGTTCAATCATTTCAGCAAACGTATAGTAAATATCTTGGAAGTTTCCCTTTGATAATAATTTCCCATTCACGTGAGCAGTCATCTCTAAATCATATCGATTACCATTACGATAAATGTCTAATTCCTCTTTCGTAACGAGATACGCTCCTAATGAAGTTGCAAAATCTTTTCCTTTTGCTGGTCCAAGCCCTACCTTCATTTCTGTTGCTTGTAAGTCCCTTGCACTCCAGTCGTTCATAATACAATAACCAAAAATATATTCCTCTGCTTGCTCACGAGAAATATTTCGTCCTTCTTTTCCGATTACACAAGCAATCTCTAATTCATAATCAAGCTTTTTAGACTTCTTCGGGCCAATTACAAAATCATCCGGACCAATAACAGCACGATGGTTAGTAAAATAAAAAACCGGGATATCATACCATTCAGGTACAACATCTAGCCCTCTTCTCCCGCGGGCTGTTTTTACATGCTGTTCAAATGCATAAAAATCTCGAATGCTACTCGGATTAGGAATTGCCGCTGCTAATTGAACTTCCTCTAAGGAATATATACCCTTTTCAGGATTCTTAATATTACGCAATACTTCTACATACTCATCTGCTTTCTCTAAAAAGGCAAACATAGAAGAAGGTAATTGTCCATCACTCGCAAGATTCATATCGATTACTTTGTCACCTTCAAGCCATCCAGCTCGCATTTCTTTCGATGGGAGACGAAATGTAACAAATTTCATCATGATTCCTCCCTATGAAAATGAAATTTCCACCAACAAAGGAACTCTTGCTGGTGGATACAAATTTTATAAATTTCCGCGACGCTCTTGTTCTCTTTCAATTGATTCAAATAACGCTTTAAAGTTCCCTTCGCCAAATCCACGAGAACCTTTACGTTGGATGATTTCAATAAATAGAGTTGGACGATCTACAATTGGTTTCGTAAAGATTTGTAATAAATAACCTTCTTCGTCACGGTCTACTAGAATCTTCAATTCTTTTAATTTATCAATTTCTTCATCAATTTTCCCCACTCGTGCAGTTAACTCATCGTAATACGTATCTGGCGTATCTAAAAACTCAACACCATTCGCACGAAGCACTTCAATTGTTTTTACAATGTCACTTGTTAATAAAGCGAGATGCTGTACACCCGCTCCGTTATAGAACTCTAGATATTCTTGAATTTGTGACTTTCTTTTTCCGTCTGCTGGTTCATTAATTGGAAACTTAATACGGCTTCCATTCGTCATAACTTTTGACATTAATGCCGAATACTCTGTGCTAATATCGTCATCGTCGAAATGGATCATTTGTTTAAAGCCCATAACATTCTCGTAATAACTAACCCACTCTTCCATTTTCTCAACGTTACCAACTACATGGTCTACAGCAATTAAACCAGACTCTTCAAATGGAATATTAAACTCAACCTTTTGGAATCCTGGCATAAATGTTCCTTTATAATTTTTACGCTCTACAAGCGTGTGAATTGTATCACCATACGTACCAATAACCGCTTTCTTCAAGGTACCGTCCTCATCTGTTAACTCCTCAGGTGGAGCAATTGCGACGGCACCACGTTTCACCGCTTCCGAATATGCTTTATCAACATCATCAACAAGTAAAGCTACATCTTTCACGCCGTCACCATGAGTCTTTACAAACTCTGCGATACGATTATCGCTACCTAGGGCTCCGGACACAACAAAACGCATATTTTTTTGCACAAGCACATAAGATACCTTTTCACGATTTCCTGTTTCTAATCCAGAGTAAGCCACGATTTTGAATCCGAACGCTCTCGCAAGGTAATAACTCGATTGTTTTGCATTCCCTACGTAAAACTCCAAATGATCTACATCACGTACCGGAAAAAAGTCCTCCATTTGTGCAGCTAGCGTATCCATAGATTTTTGTTTCATAATATCTTCATCCCCCTGTAAATAGATTAAATGGTCCATACTTAAAACCAACCGAAAACGCTTCCAACATCAATTAATAGAAATTAGTTAGCAAGCTAACAAATTCTGACCTTTAAAATTTTCTATCTTTTCTGTCAAATTCCTCTTTTTTTCTTACATATAAAATTCGACTTTTTTCTCTTTAAAGTAATGGGGAATATTAATACTTGAGGATATATATGAGAGGAAAATAAAAAAGACCCCAACATATTAACTACTTACTAATACGTTAGAGTCTTTATTTTTTTTGAATGATTGTATTTATATTTCTCATACTAATATATTTGCAAGGAATAGAATAAATGATGTTAATATTACTGCTCCGCCTAATGATCCTAATAAATCTGTTTTTGTTACTTGTAACACTTGTTCACTGTTCATATTCCTCATTCTCCTTTCATTTTGTACGATTTAAAACTTCTATTATACTAATACACTTGATAGAAATACGATTAATGCCGTTAATACCACTGCTCCACTTGCTGATCCTACGAAATCACCTTTTGTTACTTGTAATACTTGCTCTTTCATTTTTTCATTCTCCCTTCTTTTTTCTTTTGTTACAAAAATTTTATTATACTAATACGCTTGATAGAAATACGATTAACGCTGTTAATACTACTGCTCCGCTTGCTGACCCTACGAAATCACCTTTTGTTACTTGTAATACTTGCTCTTTCATTTTTTTCATTCTCCCTTCTTTTTTCTTTTGTTACAAAAATTCTATTATACTAATACGCTTGATAGAAATACGATTAATGCTGTTAATACTACCGCTCCACTTGCTGATCCTAAGAAGTCGCCTTTTGTTACGTTTAATACTTGCTCGTTGTTCATAATTTTCATTCTCCCTTCTCTTATTTTTGTTATAAAACTTCTATTATACTAATACGCTTGATAGAAATACGATTAATGCTGTTAATACTACTGCTCCGCTTGCTGATCCTAAGAAGTCGCCTTTTGTTATGTTTAATACTTGCTCGTTGTTCATATCATTCATTCTCCTTTTTTATAAGTTATCTATATGTAATTACTAAGAAATGATTAGTTCATAGTTTTCATGTTAACGTTACATTAAAATTAATTGCGTAACGTTTGTAACATTAATGTAACATAACTATTATTACGTTGCAATATAATTACGTAAATTTTATTACACTTTTTTTACGTTTTTTTAAATAAACACTCAAAAACCTTGTTTTAATGCGTTTTCTACTACACTCACATTTGTAACACTCGTGTAACATTACGGTCATAAAGTGAAATATAATATTATTCATCTCTATTTCGTTACAAAACAAAGTGAAACTTTAATCAGCGAGGGTTCCATTCCCTACTGATTATTCCCCCTCACCAATCGAGCTTTTACTGGCAATTAATGCGGGATAAAATACTATCTTTCCAAGATAAGTTTATATGTTTCCTCTATATAACTATGTATAATAAAAACAAAGAGGTGGTCATTTTGAAATTAATCGCATTAGATATGGATGGTACACTACTATCATCTAATCTTGAAATCTCCAAAGAGAACTTACAAGCTATCCAAACCGCAAAAGAAGCTGGTCATATTGTAATGATTTGTTCTGGCCGCGCGAAAGAGGATGCTTTAAAATTATTGGAAGAATATAAACTATCTCTTCCAGTTGGAGCAAGCAATGGGGCAATTGTTTATGTGGACGGAAAAGTAATTAACTCGCGTTGTTTACAAAACGATAAAGTATACAAGCTTGCAAAATTACTAGAATCTGAAGGTTTCCCATATAAGTTGTACACAAATAAAGGGGTTTATTCTCCTTATACATGGCAAGGTCAAGTCATGCAGGCATTCGAAGAAAACAAACATACACTAGATGTTACACTTGAGGAACTTGAAAGAATTACAGAAAAACAAAAGAAATCTAACTTAATTACTGATTTCCAAAAAATCGAAGATGTCGTAAATAATCCAGAATTAGAAATATCTAAATTCTTCATTTTAACATTCAATGCTGCTCATCGTTCACAGCTATTACAAACTTTACAAGGAGATACGGACATTTCAGTTACGGCATCAGCTCCTACTAATGTAGAAATTATGGATAAGCATGGTCATAAAGGGAACGGCCTACAAGAAATGGCAGCTTATTTCAATATACCAATTGAAGATACAGTTGCAATCGGTGATAACTTTAATGACGTGCCAATGTTACAAGTTGCTGGTTTATCTGTTGCAATGGGAAATGCTGAAGAAGATGTAAAAAAACTATGTGATGTTGTAACATTAACAAACAATGAACATGGTGTTGCTCATGCAATCGAGCAATTCGTATTAAAACAAACTTCATCTAGTAAATAAAAAAAGGGCTCTTTCAATTTGAAAGAGTCCTTTTCTTTTATACATGATGACAAGCAACAAAGTGCTCTTCACCAACATTACGAAATTCTGGTACTGTTTTTTTACAAACATCTGTCGCAAACGGACAACGTGTATGAAAACGACAACCTGAAGGTGGATTCGCTGGACTTGGAATATCACCCTCTAGTATAATTCGCTCTCGCTTCACTGTTGGATCTGGTATTGGTACAGCCGATAACAAAGCTTTTGTATACGGATGAAGTGGATTCGCAAATAACTCATCACGCGGTGCCGTCTCCACGATCGTACCTAAATACATAATTCCAATTTTCGTACATAAGTGCTCCACAACACTTAAATCATGTGAAATGAATAAATAGGACAATCCCTTTTTCTCCTGTAATTCACTAAACAAATTAATGATTTGCGCTTGAATAGATACATCTAATGCCGCAACAGGCTCATCAGCCACAATAAATTCTGGATCTAATACCATTGCCCTTGCAATAACGATACGCTGACGTTGCCCGCCGGAAAACTCATGAGGGTACCGGTCAATATGATACGGCGCTAAACCACATAACTCCAATACTTCTATCACCTTTTCACGGACATTTTCTTTCGTCGCTAGCCCGTGAGCCAACATTGGCTCACCAAGCGCTTCTCCAATTCTCATTCTTGGATTTAATGAACTAAATGGATCTTGAAAGACGAGCTGCATATTAGGACGATGCTTTCTCAATTCCTCCTTGGATAAGGAATGAACATCGTGCCCTTTAAACTTTACTTCCCCCTCCGTTTTTTGGACGAGACGTAAAATTGTTTTTCCTATCGTTGTTTTTCCACTTCCCGATTCTCCAACGAGGCCGAATACTTCACCTTTATTAATAGTAAAACTTACTCCATCAACTGCTTTTACATGTCCAATCGTTCTACTGAATATGCCTCCTTTAATTGGAAAATACGTCTTTAAGTTTTTCACTTCTAATAATGGTTCACTCATTGTTCCGCACGCTCCTCATATAACCAGCAAGCTACTTTATGATCCTCATCGTGTACATTCAGATTTGGTGCTTCTTCTTTACATATTTCCATACAATGCTCACAACGACCGCTAAAGTAACAAAACTCATCTAAGCCAACTAAATTCGGAACTTGCCCTGGAATAGAATAAAGTTTATCTGTTCGTTTCCCCATTACTGGTTTTGATTTTAGTAACCCTTTCGTATATGGGTGTTTAGGATTTTGAAATAGCTCTACCACTGGAGCTTCTTCAATGACTTTACCACCATACATAACAACAACGTAATCCGCCATTTCCGCTACAACACCTAGATCATGTGTAATTAATAAAATCGATGTTTTAAATTCCTCTTTTACTTGTCTTAGTAAATCTAATATTTGAGCTTGAATCGTAACATCAAGAGCAGTTGTCGGTTCATCTGCAATTAATAACTTAGGGTTACAGCTTAGTGCAACAGCAATCATAATACGTTGTAACATGCCACCGCTTAGCTCATGTGGATACGAATGGACAATTTCATCCGCGCGAGCTATACCAACTTTACGAATTAATTCGATTGCCTTCTTATACGCTTCATTTTTACTAAGTAATTCATGCTCTCTTAACGTTTCTACAATTTGTTCTCCTACAGTGAAGACCGGATTTAGCGATGTCATCGGTTCTTGGAAAATCATCGCAATGTCATTGCCTCGTAAACTACGAAGCTCTTTCTCTTTCATACCTAAAAGACTTCTTCCTTCATATAAAATATCTCCACCTACTACACTGCCTGATTCAGCAATAAGTCCCATAATAGATAGCGCAGTTACACTCTTCCCGCAGCCCGATTCGCCTACTACACAAACTGTTTCACCTTCTCGAACTGAAAAGCTAACATGATTGACAGCCTTTACTGTACCTTCTTCCGTCTGAAAGTGTGTTTGTAAATCCTTTAGCTCTACTACTGCTTTACTCATGCTTCCTCACCTACCGCTTCATCTTTGGATCTAATGCATCACGAAGTGCATCGCCAAGTAAATTAATTGATACAACTGTTATAAAGATTGTAAAACCGGGTGGAATCCATAACCACGGACGCTTTTGGAAATCGATTAATGAGTTTGCTGAGCTAATCATATTTCCCCACGATGGTGTAGGCGGGACAACGCCAAGTCCTAGGTAACTTAGTGCAGACTCTCCTAATATAGAACCCGCAACACCTAATGTTGATACAACAATTAATATTGGCAAAACATTTGGGATTAAATGATATACAATTTTCCGATAATCTTTTATCCCTAGTACATCAGCAGCTTGCATAAACGATTGTTCTCGAAGCGATAAAATTTGCCCCCGTACGAGACGGGCAAGTCCTGGCCAACCTACTAAACTTAAAATAATCATAATGACGTAAAGACGATAATCAGATGGTACTTTCCATTCTGATAAAATAGCACCCATTATAATAAGTAACGGTAATCCCGGCATCGACATTAAAATATCGGCAAGACGCATTATAATATTGTCGACGATACCACGGTAAAAACCTGCAATAGCTCCTAATAAAGCACCTAATATAACTGATAACACCATTGAAGCTAAGCCAATTGTTAACGAAATCCGCCCCGCTTGCATCAGCCTCGTTAAAATATCTCTTCCTAATTGATCCGTACCAAGCCAATGAGAAAAACTAGGTGGCTTGTTAATTAGCGCAACTTGTATTTTCCCTGATGCATACGGTGAAAAGAATGGACCGATAAAGCAAAATAAAAACATAAAAACTAATGCATAAAACCCTATAAGTGCCATTTTATTTTTCTTTATCCTTTTAAAAGCTTGCCTCCACGGCGATGATTCATTTCGTCTTTTCTTTTTTACTTTTTTCTCTGTAATTGCGGTAACAGTTTCCATCTCTTTCCCCCCTTACTTCAACCGAATACGTGGATCAACAACTGCATATACAACATCCGCTAAAAAATTTGAAACAATTGTCAAACAAGAAAGAAACATCGTAAATGCCATTAATACTGTATAATCACGGAAATTAAGTGCTTCTAATTGAATATTACCGATACCTGGCCAGTTAAAAATTTGTTCAATAATAATTGCCCCTGAAAACAATCCTGGTAACTCAAATGCAAGCAATGTAATAGCTGGTAAAATTGCATTTTTTAATGCATGTTTATAAATAACTGTCTTCTCCTTTAAACCTTTTGCTCTAGCCGTTCGAATGTAATCTTGTCTCACAACTTCTAACATACTCGTTCTAAAATAACGAGTTAATGAGCCTACTCCAAGAAGTGTCAAAATAAAGACTGGTAAAACCATATGCTTTGCAACTTCTATTACGTAAGCAAGCCCCGTCGAATTACTCCCAACATCAATCATCCCGCCTATCGGTAATAACTTAAAGTCAACCGCGAACACTTTAATTAAAAACAAACCGATAAAGAATGAAGGGAATGACATCGCTGCAAAGACACCAATTGTTACAAGCTTATCGAATAAGGAATGCTGCTTTGTCGCTGAAAACACGCCGATAATAAGTGCAATTAGCCAAATAAAGAACAATGCAATAACCGCAACAATAAACGAATTCCATATAAATTTATTTAATAATGACGTTACAGGTTCTTGATATTGAAGAGAAAAACCAAAGTCCCCCTGCAATGCATTACCTAGCCAGTGAAAATATCGCTCAACAATTGGTTTATTCAATCCATACAATTCCCTAAGTTCAGCTGCTCTTTCCGGTGTAATCTTCGGGTTTGAATCAATATAATCTCCTGGAAGAAGTGCGAACAGGAAGAAGATAATAATTGATGCACCCAACAGTGTAGGAATCATTTGTAACAGCCTACGAATGATATATGTTTTCACCCTTTTTCTCTCCAATCTTATGCTTAAAATAGAAGAACATTTTTTCAAAACGACATACTACTTGCCGAATGAAAAAATGTCTTCTATTTATACATTCTTATCGCTATTTTTCGATAGATAATACTGGCAAGTTTGCACTAATACTATTGTACTTTTCAGGGTCAATTCCTTTTATATTCCCGTTGTATCCTGTAATTGTCCTACGGTAGTTTAATAGAATTACTGGTGGGTCATCACTTAATTCTTTATACAGTTCTTTATAAATTGGTTTACGTTTTTCAATATCAACTGTCTCAATACCCTTTTTAATTAACTCATCTACTTTCGCATTTTTATAACCAAGACTCTTCTCATTGAC
Organism: Bacillus sp. NPDC060175; assembly: GCF_042728695.1. NCBI lineage: Bacteria > Bacillati > Bacillota > Bacilli > Caryophanales > Bacillaceae > Bacillus > Bacillus sp. NPDC060175. Next base: position 66,983 of record NZ_JBHWYR010000013.1, on the reverse strand, counting down.
ACCAGATAAATATTCACCAGCTGTTTCACTTGGGTCACTTGTAATCGGTGTCGAAACAGAAGCTAAATCATAGTCACCTTTGTTTACCTTCGAAAGCATAGTATTAAAGTCCATAAATTCAGGATTAAATTCTACACCTATCTCTTTATAATTCTCTTTGGCAATTGGAATTAGTAGATCACTATCTTTAGCCGAACTTGGGCCGAAATAAGAAAGCTTTAATTTTTGACCATCTTTTTCACGAATTCCATCCGAACCAGCTTTCCATCCCGCTTCATCTAATAATTTTTTCGCTTTTTCTTTATCGTATTCATATTTATTAACCCCTTCTTCCGTATAAGCCCAAGAAGTCGGATGGATTGGTACACTAGCTACTGTACCGTACCCTTTTAATGCTGTATCAACATACTTTTTGCGATCTAATCCATAAATAAGTGCTTGGCGAACCTTTTTATCCTTTAAGTACGGCTTATTATTATTCATATAAATATAACTAAATGATGCTGCTGTTTCGATTTGAATATTCGCGAATTGTAAACCTTTCGCTTGTTCAAGAACTTCATCACCAGTACCTAGGCCAGTATAATCAACCTCGCCTGTTTGGAACAATTGTAGTTTTGTATCACCAGCAGTAATTTTATAAATGAAGTTTGGAATTTTCGGTTTACCTGCATAATAATTTTCATTTGCTACAAATCGAACTTCTTGACCAGGAATATACTTTTCAAATTTATATGGGCCCGCAGCTATCGGTTTTCCATATAACTCTTTTAAATAATCTAAACTTGTATTTTGTTTATAGTCTTTTCCATAATACGCTTTTGATAACACTGGTCCACCTAAAGCAGTTAGTGTCTGGGAATTAACTTTTTCAGTCGTAACTTTAATTGTCTGTGGATCAACAACTTGAATTCCTTCAATAGAAGTTGCTTTACCTTCTTTATATTCTTTTCCGCCTTTAACAACATATTGAGAAATATCCATTTCACCCTCATATGCCTTATCATGTAAAAGCGTCAATGTGAATGCTACATCATCCGCCGTTAATGGCGAACCATCACTAAATTTTAAATCTTTACGTAAATGGAATGTATATGTTAACTGATCAGAGGAAACATCCCACTTCTCAGCTAATTCTGGAGTCGGTTTTCCTTGTTTATCTGTCGATACAAGAGATGCAAAAATAACAGAAGTTACATTTCCATCCCAACCATTTTGCTGGAAGTATGGTAAAAAGACACCACCTGGTTTACTAATCCCAACAACTAACGTGTCTTTTCGACTTTTTGCTTTGTCAGGCACTTTCGTCTTATCTGTAGCAGCAATCTTTTCGATTTTTATATTTTTTAAATCTTGCTGTTTAACTGGTTCTGTAGAAGCCGTATCTTCCTGTCCCCCGCAAGCAGATAACACAAACGAACTACTCAGTAATACTGAAAATACACCAGCCCATTTTTTTGTCTTTTTCTTCATTGTCCCCACCCTAACTTTTTTTTAATAATTACACTTTATGAACTGCTTGCCTTATGTATGCCTCCCACAGCAACATTTTATAGCCAATCGGAAAAGTCGGTTTTGAACGTAAAAAAACAGATGTTTTTGAGGGGTAACAATCTTATTCCGACTTTTCCGGTAGACTTTATGGTTATTAGCTTATATCTTTCAGTATATTTTGTCAATTATTTCTATATAAATATTTTGAGAGTTCTCCAAAAATTATTGAGCAATATTCAATTTAGGTAAACTTAACAATATACCATTATAGTTATCTTCTTGTAATCCTTGAATTCGTGCGTTGTGAGCAGATACCACTTTACTATTATTTAAGAAAATCACTGGTGGATCTTCACTTAATTCTTGATACAATTTCTTATAAATCTCTTTCCGTTTCTCAATATCTAACGTTTGTAGCGCCTCTGTTGCTAGTTCATCCACTTTCGGATTATGATACCCATCGTAGTTTCGTTTACTTGTCGAAACAAATTCCTCAATTGTCCCACTCGGATCATCAATCATCGGTGTGGACACCATCGCTAAATCATAATCTCCTTTAATTACCTTGGAAATCATCGTATTAAAGTCCATGTATTCTGGGTTAAAATCTACCCCAAGATTTTTATAATCTTCTTTCATAACAGGGATCATTACATTATTGATTTTACTTGCAGGAGAAGCAAAATAACTTACCTTCAATTTCTGACCATCTTTTTCACGAATTCCATCTGAACCAGCTTTCCATCCAGCTTCATCAAGTAGTTGCTTTGCTTTTTCTAAATTATATTCGTATTTATTAATCCCTTCTTCTGTATACGCCCAGGAAACTGGTGTAATTGGTACATTGACGAGTGAAGCATAACCTTGGAAATACGTATCAATTACCTTTTGGCGCTCTAATCCGTAAATAAGCGCTTGGCGAACACGTTTATCTTTAAAGTATGGTTTCTTATAATTCATTTTAATGTAGCCGTAAGAACTTCCTGTATACACATTAATATTAGCGAAACCTAACTCTTTTAATTGCTCGATCGTCTCCACATTTGTCGTAAATCCATCATAATCTACTTCTCCCGCTTGAAACTGTTGCAAATTCGTATCACCTTTTGTAATTTTATAAATAAAGTGCTCAATCTTCGGTTTACCCTCAAAATAATTTTCATTCGCTACAAATCGAACTTCTTGGCCTGGAATGTATTTATCTAGTTTATAAGCTCCAGATCCCATCGGTTTTCCATATAACTCTTTTAAATACTCTAAATTCCCTTGCTTATACTCTTTACCGTAATAAGCTTTTGATATAACTTCTCCACCAATTAACAATAATGTTTGGGCATTTACCTTCTCAGTTTTAATCGTAATTGTTTTCGGATCAACGACTTGAATGCCTTCAATAGCTGTTGCCTTTCCTTCTTTATATGCTTGCCCACCCTTTATTGCTGTTTGGCTTATGTCCGTTGCACCACTATAAGTTGGATCATGCAGTAACGTTAATGTAAATGCTACATCCTCCGCTGTTAACAGTGAACCATCACTAAACTTTAAATCATCTTTCAAATGAAACGTATATGTAAGCTGATCCTCCGAAATATCCCACTTCTTCGTTAGAATTGGGATTGGTTTCCCCTCCTTATCCAATCCAACGAGAGGAGCAAAGATAGCTTGTGTTATATTACCATCCCACCCATTTTCCATAAAATGCGGAAGGAATATCCCGCCAGGGCTCGGCATTCCCACTACAAAGGTATCTTTTCTTTCTTTTGCCTTTGCTGGACTCTTTGCTTTGTCACTCGCCTTAATAAACTCATCTTTTACTTTCGGCATCTTTACTGCTTCATTTGTACTTTTCTCTTCCTGAGCACATCCTGCTAATAAAACCGATGTACTAAGGAATGTAGCAAGTAACCCTTTCAAAGCCTTTCGCATAATTCTCACCTTTACTTTCCTGTTTTTTAATTAAGAGGTAACATAACGCCCCTTTCTGTAACTATCTTTATTTTACCTATAAAAATAGTATGAATTAATTTCAAGATTATTCCTTTCCAATAGTCATGTCAATCCTTGCTAATTGTTTTCTCTCAAAAAAACAAAAAACACCTTCTATTACCTAATAGCCACGCATAGAATAATAACAATTAACTACCAAAAAGGGGGCGAAAATATGGACAACCTATTCCAATATGTCCTGCACTATGTATTATTGACACTCATGATAGTCGGGGCGTTATTACTATTCCCTTTCTTCCCAAAGTTCGTCCTCTTTTTAGCTTTTTTTATTATGCTCGGGATCGCTATTATAATTTCAACAAGAGAAGATGCCACACAAAAAGAAAGCAGAGTTCAGCGCGTAAAGCTGTGAACTCTGCTTTCTTTTTTCAGTCATAACGTATTCTTGTTAAACCAATTACGAAAAATACTCCCGCAAATAAAATGAGTATACCAATATATCCTCCTATATCTGCTAATGTACCTCCCCTTACAATTAGCTCAGTAAAGCCACGCATCGCCCACGTTTGCGGAACAAAATTTGAAGCCGCTTGCATCCATGAAGGCTCAATTTCAATTGGCCAATAAAGACCACTAATCATACACGTTGAAATTACAACGATATTCCCTAGTGCGGACTGCTGTTCTGCTGTTTTCACGATACTTGCCAATAATAAAGCTAGACCAATAACCGCTAATAGTAATACTGAAACGAGTGTAATAACCCCTAATAAATTTCCCCACTGCACATCAAATAATGAATGCGTTAATATCATTAAAACACCAAATTGAATCCACCCTATTAAAAAGAAGGAAAGGATATATCCTGCTAGTATTTGAATTTTTGAAACTGGTGCCCCTAATAAACGAGACCAAACACCAAGTTGTCTAGCTTTCAAAATAGTTCCCGTCGCACTTAACATGACAATCATGACGAATAGAATTGAAAAACCTGTAGCTCGCCCTGTAACGTTATTTAACTTTTGATCATCATGTAAAATCGATTCTTTTTGAATCGAAACAGGATTTACTTTTGTATAAATTGTTTCATACATCGTTTCCCACGGAGTGTTACTTTTCTTCTCAAAATCTCTTGCTGCACTAACTTCTATCTCCATCTTTTTTAATGCACTTGCTAATACTTGCTCTACAGAAGTTCCACCCGTAAAATCTGCACTGGCTTGAAATTGAATATTTTCTACTTTTCCATCTAGCATACTCTTTTGAAAATCTTTCGGAATGATGATTATACCAGATGATTTCTTGTCTTCGATCCTCTGTGTCCCTTCCCTATACGTTACCTTTTCTATAGAACTTAAATCACTTTTCTTTATTTCCTCATAATACTTGCCAGATAATACAGAACCATCTTTATCTACTAAACTAACATTTACTTTCTCATTCCCACTTCCGCCTAAAAGTCCACCGAAAATGAGTGTGAAAATAATAGGCATTCCAAACATGAGTATATAACTTTGTGGCTTAATTAAAATTTGTTTTAATTCTAGCCAACAAAGCGCCCAAACCTTCTTCATCATTTCCCCTCCTATCTCGTACGTAAACGTAACGTTCCAATCATAACGGAGATAATTCCTGCACTACATAAACTTAAAATGACAGGGAATAGCACATCCCAAGATGTTCCCGACATAATATTTAAGAAGCTCGTAAGTGCCCATTTATTCGGAGCAATATTCGCAACTGTTTGAAGTGTATCGGGAAATACGTAAATCGGTAACATTGATCCCCCTAATATAGCTAGTATTTGAATACCGATTCCCCCCATTAAATCTGCTGTTTTTTCCTCACGAATAAAGGCTGCAATTAACATTGATAAACCGGAAACACAAATTGCATAAGAAATCCCCAACACTACTATTTGAGACACGTCTTCGCCCCATTCCACATGAAACATAAAGTGTGTAGCAACTATAAATATTCCAAATTGTACACAGGCAAATAGTAATGTACCTAAAAACTTCCCGAATAAAATTGAAAATGAGCTCGTCGGTGTACTGAACAAACGCGCCAACGTTTCAGTTCGTTGCTCTGTTACAACTGACTTTGCACCTACTGTTATGTTATATAGTAAAAACATGACTAACATCGCAGCTGAATAATATTGCATCGCGGCAACTGTTTTTTTACCTACCGTTCCTTTTTGGATGTTATCCACACTTGCAGTTGCTATCGTCTGTAGGCTTCCACTTACTTCTTTTGCAACTTGTGCTAGATCACCATGCTGAGATTTTGCTAATTCTGTTACAACACTTTTAGTAGATACTGCGACTGTTTGAACACGTTCCGAAAAAGAGCGGATCATTGACTCGGCAATTTTTGCTTGTATATCTTTTGATGGGTCTATAAGTACCGTTGGTTCTTTTAATTTCCCATCTTGCACTTGTTCGCTCCATTTGTTTGGGATAACAATTCCTACATCTATTTTCTTTTCCTTTAACATATCTTCAAGCTCTTCCCGAGAGTTAACTACCTTTACTTTCACATCATCTTTTATTTCTTTAGATTGCAATACATCTTTTTGAAAGACATCTGCAAACTCATCCGTTCCCTCTTGATAATAGCCAATTACTGTTTTCGGTAGTCCACCACTATCAAATACATTACTTAACGCTGAACCTAAAATCGCTGTTAATAAAAGCGGCATAATTAACATCATCATAAAGCCACGGCGATCAATTAAACGGATTTTCAAATCTTTCCATGCAATAATGCAACTTTTCATCTCACACTAACCTCCTTAATCACGCAGTGAACGTCCTGTTAATTGTAAAAAGAGTGCCTCTAAATTCGGTTCTTGTACTTCCAGTTTTAAAATTTGAGCGTTGTTCTCAACAACTACGGAAACAACTGTACCAATTGCCTCGCCACCATTTAGTCCAATGTCAATTGTGCTAGTATCTTCGTCAAAAATAATCCGCTCAACAACAGGTAGTGCTTTCAACTTTTGTAGCAGTTCCGTACTATAGCGATTTAATTGTAATTTCACTATAAACCCATCTGTCAGACGATTACATAACTCTCTTTTCGTTCCTAGTGCAATTACCTTTCCATGATCAACGATGGCAATTCGCTCACATAAATACTCAACTTCTTCCATGTAATGACTCGTATAAATGACCGTCATACCTTTTTCATTTAACTTTTTAACAGTCTCTAAAATATGATTTCTCGATTGCGGATCAATCCCGACTGTCGGTTCATCCATAATTAATAACTCTGGTTCGTGCATAAGTGCTGCACCAATATTAATACGCCTTTTCATTCCACCTGAAAATGTTTCAATTTTATCTTTTCCCCGATCCTGTAAACCGACGTAAACTAACACTTCCTCTGCTCGCTCTTTTGCAACTTTCCCATTTAAACCGTACATCTTTCCCCAAAAAATCAAATTTTCCTTCGCTGAAAGTGTCGGATACAGCGCAATGTCTTGCGGGACAATACCGATTTTCTTTTTCGCTTCTAATGGATACTCTTTTACAGATTTCCCACCAACTTTTATATCACCACTATCGTATGGAATTAACCCGCAAATCATTGATATCGTCGTTGATTTCCCCGCTCCGTTTGGTCCAAGCAATCCAAATGTTTCACCTTTTTTCACTTCAAAAGAAACATTCTTTACGATTTCCTTCTTACCAAATGATTTCGTAATATGATCTATGACTAACATATTGATTCAGCCCCTTTGCATTCATCTATACTTTCATTGTAGAAAAATTTCTTCTTCTCTCCATCACCCTTGAGATAGAAATACAAAATAAAAAAGCAGCAAATTCTGCTGCTTTTTCACACTTATATATGCCAAAAGTCATGTGTATGTCGTAACACCATATCTTACTGCGTATATTGCTGCTTGTGTTCGATCTCTCAGTTCTAGCTTACTAATCAAATTAGAAACATGATTCTTAACAGTTCCCTCTGTAATAAATAGCTTTTCGGCAATCTCTTTATTATTTAAACCAAGCCCAATTTCCCTTAAAACACCCACTTCACGCTCAGTTAATTGTTCTAGTTGTTTTGGCAGGGGGCATTCTACTGCTACTTTTGTCTTTTTTAATTCCTTTACAATTTGCGCTGTTATATCTTGAGGAAGCACAGCACCTCCACCGTGTACCGTTAAAATGGCTTGAACGATTGCATCCGTCTCCATGTCCTTCAATAAATATCCGCTCGCTCCTTGCTCTAATGCTCCAAAAATAAGCTCACTATCACTAAAAGTCGTTAACATAAGAACCTTTATATGAGGAAACTGTTCTCTAACTAAACGAGTTCCTTCAACACCATTCATACGAGGCATCCGAATATCCATCAAAATAATTTCAGGCTGTAATTGTTTCACCTTTTGTACGACTTCATCCCCATCACTAGCCGTCCCTACCACTTCCAGTTCCGGACGTAAATTTAATATCATTGCCAATCCATCACGAATCAGTGATTGATCATCCACAATCATAATTCGAATCATAACGCTCCCCCTATTATCCATGTTTTTTCTCGGAGTGGGAATTCGATTTTTAGGCGAAAACCTTTTTCTATTTCACTCTCAAATTGAATGATTCCACCATGCTCCTCTACACGTTCTTTCATATTAAGTAATCCAAACCCAGGGCTTACTTCATTGACTCCCATACCATTATCGGAAATACATAACTTAACTTGTTCCACTGAACAAACTAAACTTACTTCACATAAACTAGCTTTCCCGTGACGTTTTGCATTCGTTAAAGATTCTTGCATAATACGAAGCAACGTAGGCTGTAGTGACAACGGAATCACAACCGGATCCCCTTGTAATTGAAAAGATACTTGTACTTTCGTCGCTTTAGAATATCCATGTAACATTTCTCGCATATTCTCTATTATATTCCCTAGTTTACTTTCTTCTTTTAAGGCATGCACAGAAGCTCTTACTTCTTGAAGTGATTTTCTAGCTAACCCATGACATGTATGTAAAACCTCTTCCGTAGCGTCCGATTTTTGTTTCCATAAAGCCTCTGCCAGTTGCAACTGAACAAGCAAAGCAGTCATATTGTGACCGACGGTATCATGAATTTCTCGGGCAATATCATTCCGTTCCCGAACAGCTGTCAATTCTTCCACCTCTTTAGCATATAGCCGTAATTGTTCATGTGCTTCTTTTAAAGCTGTATGAGATAATGCTAATTCCCCATATTGCTCATCTACCATTTGCCTAGCAGCTGTAAGTTTTTTTATTAAGTTTCCAGCTAAAGCACTAAAAATGATAAACATAAAGTTAATTGCATTACTCTCCAATTCCAAACTCCCTGTATGTTGGTACGTATGCATTATATTTATAAACCAACAAAGAAAGAAAAAAGCGATGAAAAAATAAGTCATACTTTTACGCCAATCATGAATAAATAATCCTACCGCATCAATTCCAAATATAATTAAATACAAACATGTCTCGGGAAATAAAAATCCTAATAATGCTGTGACAATACCGTTTGCGAGCAAGGTATAAAAAATGAGCTTCCTACTCTCTTTTGCTTTTACAAGTAAAATATGATTCACAATATAAATGAAAAGTGCAATACCGACAAAAATTTGTAAATTTGCTGTTTCACGTGAAACATGATTTGCGTAAACGAAACAAATCATAACGATTGTAGCAATCCGCGCGTATCCTAACATAAAATTCTCCTCACATTTTAATAACCTAAAGTTCGTCTCGTTATCGCATCAACAAGAAAATTATACCAATTTTTTCTCTTTCCTTATAGAAAAAAGAACAAGCCCTCCCTCAAAATATGAGAAAACAACTTGCTCTTCCATTCTATTTTCTTTACCCCACAATATTCTCTAACTCATTATATAACTCCGCTCGTAAAAACTCTTTTTTCGTTTTTTCTTCATACAATTGTTCAAGCATTTCAACATCAACTACATGTTCCATTTTACATTCAAGTGCATATATATCTTCTTCTATATGCATTAACTCGCTTTCAACTTCCTCTAAATTCCTAGCCTTCTTCTTTTTTATAGGCATTACTTCTAACGCTCTATTCCCTTGCTGTTGCTGCTTCTGTTTTGCTACTTGTTTCTCAATTCTTTCTTCCCACTTTTGACGAGCCCATGCATAGTTCCCTGCAAACTCAAATAATTTGTGCTCATCAATCCAATATGTCTTTTCAAACAATTTATTTAAGAAATAACGATCATGTGAAACAGCTAAAATCGTCCCGTTATATTGTTCAAGGGCTTCCTCTAAAACTTCCCTTGATTCAATATCAAGATGATTCGTCGGTTCATCTAAAATGAGAAAGTTAACATCTTGATACATAAGTTGCGCGAGTCTTAACCTCATTTTTTCTCCACCGCTAAGTTGCGTTACTTTCTTAAAAACAGCTGGACCATAAAATAAAAACCGAGCTAATATATGTCTTGCTTCTCCCTCTGCTACAGCTACACACTCTCTAAAAGCTTCCAATACATTGTTCTTCATATTCCCGTACGCATGTTGCGATAAATAACCGATTTTCACACTACTACCAATCCGAATTTCACCAGTATCTTGCTTCATTTCTTCTAGTAGTAATTTTAATAACGTAGTCTTTCCTGTACCGTTACGTCCAACGATAGCTGCGCGCTCCTGAAAACGAATATGCAAATTTACTTTCTCGAATAAAGATCTGTCAGCAAATCCTTTACTCACTTCTTTCATTACAACAACATCTTTCCCGCTTCTCTCTTGCCCATCAAACTGAAGTCCCATCTGTTTTCTATCCAAAATGGGTCTCTTTAGTTTCTCTATGCGCTCTAATGCACGTTCCATATTTCTGGCTCTCTTATGCAATCCTTCATTCGGCGGATTCGCTTGATTTGCCCATTCTCGCAAGCGCTTAATTGCTTCTTTCATTTTCTTTATTTTCTTTTGCTGTTCTTGATACGCTTGAAATTCTTGAAGCAGCCTTTCTTCCTTTTCCTCAACAAACTGTGAATAGTTCGTATGATATACGTGAATTTCTCCATCTTCTAAATCAAAAATTTTCGTTACAACTTCATCAAGGAAATAGCGATCATGCGAAATGACCATAACTGTTCCTGTATATTCTTTTAGAAATTGCTCTAACCACTCGACTGCAAATAAGTCCAAATGATTTGTTGGTTCATCTAACAAAAGTAGATCTGGTTTCTGCAATAGCATATACGCAAGGCTTACCTTTGTTTGTTCTCCACCACTTAACTCCATAAATGATCTTGGAAATAGTTCCGTCACCTGTAGACCATTTGCTACCTTCATAATATTCGCTTCTATTTCATAACCACCGAGAAACGCGTACCTTTCTTGAATTACTCCGTATCTCTCCATCAATTTTTGTAAAGCAGATGATTCCTGTTCTTCCGCCATATTTTTTTCTAAAGCATGCATTTCTATCTCCAACTCTTTTTCCTTTTTAAAAGCGGAGCTTAATACATCATATACATTCATTTCATTATTGAATTTTGGAATTTGTGCTACATGACCGATGCATGTACCTTTCTTCATATGAATGGCTCCTGCATCCAAACTCTCCATTCCTGTTAGAAGCTGAAAGATAGTTGTCTTCCCACTACCGTTACGACCAACTAATCCAATACGTTCTCCATTCTTTATTTCAAGCGATATATTTTCAAATATGATGTTTCCACCAAAAGATTTCTTTACATTATTTACACTACAAATTGTCATTTTCCGTACTCCTTTCAATATAAAAAACCATGGGAAAGAAACATTCCCCATGGTTTTTGTCATAGAAAAAGGAAGCCAAATAGCTCCCTTTTCACACGTTTATCAAAAATGGGTGAAGAGACTTCTATCGTTCAATAGCTACTATGCAATTGTTAAAAAAGGGCATACGTATCCCGTTAACAACTACATCATGAAAAATCGCACGACAAATATAGATATAATCTAAAAATTTTGCGCGCGTAGCTAAAGAACATTTCATCTCATTCACTCCTTTCGTACGGAATTTAATACTTACTTCTTTATTATACTTCCCCGATTTATGTTTGAATAGTCATTTTTCTGAAAATAATGAAGATAGACTAAACATTTCAATAAGTGACATCAAATCTTACAAAACTGTTATGTTCACGTAATGGAAAGCGATAGTACGAAAAGATACCTCCCTATACAATAAAGATGTAAACAAGAGAGACAAAAACAAGGAGGAAACAATCATGATGAAAGAAATCTTAAAAGCAATCTTTGAGGTATTAGTGAACGGACAAGCAGTTGTAAAAGAACTAAACGAACTATAAAAGGGAGGAAAGAACTATGATGAACATGGTAAAAATGATCTTACATGCTTTAGTTGATGCGAAAGCAGTTAGCCAAGAATTAAACCAACAATAAAAAGGGGTATATGAATATGAAGAAAGCCATTATTGTAATCGCAAGTACAGCAATTGCCTTATACACAATAAAAAATAGAAAAAAGAAACAAAATGAAAATGCTCTATATTATCCATACACACTATTAAAGAAAAAATAAAAGACAAGGTACCCTATTGCAATGAGGATATCTTGTCTTTTATTTTTCCCTATTCCCTTTAAAGGATTTCCTTCTCCTTTTCCCGAATGTATTAAGCGGGATTTTTACATATATTTTAAAGGGGCATATATACAAATGGATACACAACAACTATATTTTTTAAACGATATCGGTAAACAAAAACCAGAAAGTATTCGGAACAGAAACACTGCATGTCCTTTTTGTGACAGAGAAAATTTAACGGATATTTTAGCAACTGAGGGCTCTATTATTTGGTTAAAAAATAAATTTCCTACATTAAAGGATACCTTTCAAACCGTGCTAATCGAAACAGATAATTGCGAAGACCATATCGCAGCATATACAGAAGAACATATGAGAAAACTAATTCGCTTCTCTATTCTCCATTGGTTAAACTTACAGGAAAATGAAGAATTCACTTCTGTGATTTTATACAAAAATCATGGTCCATTTTCAGGCGGAAGTTTGCATCATGCACATATGCAAATTATCGGAATGAAACATGTAGACTATCTTGAAAATATTGAGGAAGCAAATTTCCAAGGGGTAATTGTTCAAAAAAATGAACGCATTGAACTCAACATTTCAGAGCGTCCTATTATCGGCTTTACTGAATTTAATATCATCATTGAAGATATTGCATTTATAGATGAAATGGCAAATTATATTCAGCAAACTGTACGTTACATAATGACAGATTTCCACAAAGGGTGTAGTAGTTATAACTTATTCTTCTATTACTTAAACGGAAAAATCATTTGTAAAGTTGTTCCTAGGTGTGTAGTTTCACCGTTGTATGTAGGATATAAAATACCGCAAGTTTCTACAAAACTAGAAAATGTAAAAATACAATTAGCACAGTATTTCACGAGACAAAAGGATGAATTTATTCATAGAAAAACAGAGTAGGTATAAAAAACCTACTCTTTTATCCCGCATTAACGGGCAGTAAAACTCCCACCTCAAAACTCGGCGAATCCGAGGAAGTTAGGTGGAAGATCAACTGCCCGTAAAAGCCCGATTGGTGAAGGCTAATAATCAGCGGTGGATGAACAAACTCCCCCGCTGATTAAAGTTTCACTTTATCACGCCTTTATTTCGATAGTATACATCTTCTAATCCGATGTTATACTTCATATTATTATCCGTCCATTCTGGCCCTAAATTCCCTGGCCATCCAGATGTATTCGCTATATATTTCAGTAATGCAAAATCAGTCAAACCTTTTTGCACCCCGCGCTTGTACCCTTTCATTAAATGCGGCATTGCAATTTGAGCATTTGTACGTGGATCTTTCAACTCTTCATCTGTTAAATGATCTGGTGCAAGCCCACCACCGCGATGTAATTGAAACAACCCGAATGAAGTCCCGTTATCTCCAACACTTCTTGGATTTAACCTACTTTCATGTTCGGCAATTGTAAGAGGTATCCATTCCGGAAGGTTTACTTTCTTTGCTTCCTCTATAATAATTTGTTTCATCTGTTTTGCTTCTTCTGAATCAACATAGCTTGTTTCATTCATTAGCTTACCCATTCCTTCAGACTTTCCTTGGAAATATAAATACACTCCAAGAACAACTAAAAATCCTACAAAGAATTTCTTCACTACCTCTACCTCTTTCTCCGCTGAAATTTGTCCCCTTTCAGCCTTCCCTTTACAATTACCACACTCTATCACTCTCTTACTCTTTAATCATAGCAAATAACTATACATAGTATCATCATGCTTTAGACCGATTTTGTGAAAAAACATATGGTAAATACGTGCAAAAATGTAACTTACATAGACTATAACTTATTTTTTGTATATAATTGTAAATTGAATTCCATATGTAGAATAGGAGAATACATAAATGAAAAGAACTCTACTAATCTTTTTCGGCATTTTACTACTCATTCCTATACATACCTCTGCGCAAACATCATCAAAACCAAAAGTACTCGTTTTGTATAGTACAGAAGACGATAAAATTACAAACAATGTACAAATCCTTAATACTCAGTTAGGACACTTTACAAATAATATAACAGTAAAAAATTTGAAAGAAATAAGTAAAATTACTGATTCAACTTCTTATACACATATTGTTTATATCGGAGAGAAAAAAGAAGATCTTTCTACTAAAGCAAAACAATTTCTAGAAAACTTCTCGGGTCCAGTATTAGTTTTAGGACAAAATGTTGAACAATTATCTAATCGTTTTTCTTTCATTACCTCGAAAGAAACCGATATACGAATTCACACTATAGAATATCCGACTAACCAGTTAAAAAATGAATTACATGAAGAACGCTTAATGAAGAAAGTTGAAACAAAAGGAACAACTCTTGCTTACGCCTTGAGTGCTGATGGAACTCATCCGTTAATCGTTCAGCAAGGACCATCCTATTATGTCGCGACTCCAAACCTTTTTGATTGGATGTCTCATTACGTCGGTGAAATGCTATTTTCTTACTTTGAACAAAAGCCTATGACAAATAAAACTTTAGCTTATTTACGTCTTGAAGACGTTCACCCAGCTGTAGATGTAAAGCAATTAAAAGAAATCGCTGAATTACTAAAAGAGAAAAAGCTCCCTTATATGATTACCGTTATCCCTGTTTACAAAGATCCAGACACAGGAAAAACAGTACATCTAAAGGATAACTCTGAATTAATCGATGTTTTACGCTTTATGCAAGATAATGGTGGCTCTATCGTTATGCATGGTTACACCCATCAATTTTATGATAGTGAAACTGGCGAAGGTTTTGAATTTTGGGATGTAAAAACTGATCAACCAATTCGTCAACCGAACCATGAAAAGCCAAAAACAAAAGACGATTTCCAATCTACAGAGGACTATAATAAATACGTTGAAAACGGAAAAGCCTTTGAAGAAAAGTATATTAAAGAGCATATTGAAAAAGGGATTACAGAGCTTGTAGAAGCTAAATTATATCCAGTTGCTTTTGAAGCTCCGCACTATACAATGTCTCAAAAAGGATATGAAATACTATCACAATATTTTTCAACTTATGTAGGACAAATACAACTAAACGATACAACTTGGAAATCGATGCACTCACCGGCTTATATAAGTACACCTTCATTTTTACATGGGATGAAACTAATTCCTGAAACGGTTGGCTTTATTGAAGAAGATAAGCCACAAGCTATAGCAAAAATGAAAGAACGTGCTTTATCTGTCGAAAAATTATCCGATGGAATTATCGGTGCATTTTATCATCCTTACTTGGGCGCTAAACCATTAAAAGAAGTATTAAAAGAACTAGAAAGTATTCCAAACATAGAGTGGATTGATTTACAAAAAGAAACGAATGAAGTAAAAATGAAAGATATTCATATTACTACTAATAAAGACGGCATTCATGCTGAACAGCCAACAAGTGCGACGGACATAATTGATTATATAAAACAATATGGGTTCTTCCTTATAATTGGGTTCATTATAATTGTCTTTCTTTTATTATTAAGACGCGCGAAAAAATTAGAGTCATAATAAAAACACCAAGCGAGATGCTTGGTGTTTTTTCATCTATATTATTTAACAATTAAGTTTGTTATTATATCAAATAATCCAATACACACTACGGCAACAGTAAAGTAGCTACAGAAATCTTTAATTGGAAACTTCACTACTTCTTCTTTACGCATCCCAGTTTTCTCCCTTCTTAATATATCCCTAATTATTTTTTATCTATTTGTATCTATTATGCAAAAAATATGACAAATTTACTATCGAATTAACTTACTTAAACCTTACAATGTTGTAAGGTTTAAAAAAGAACCCCATCTAAATAAAGATGAGGTCTATTAAAAATCAGTTGGTTTTTCATTCTTCATTAACATTACAAACAGAAAGTAATACAGTGAGACTTTCTAGTTACACTATATGAAATTCACTATATTTTAACCATCGAATTACATTACAGAAGGCTTACAGATTTGTAAGCTATGTGTAATGTAATTCGATAGTTTCCCTTACCTATATTTCGTACAATAAGGTTAGAAAGTAAGCCAAATAAGAAGAACACTCACATAACCAAATTACATTGATAGTGACCCAATCTTCTTATACTTTCATTTTTGTTACTACAATGTGTCCCCTTCCCCTTTATATAAAAAATGCCCTAGTTTATATGAACTAGGGCATTTTTATGCACCAAACAAATACCCCTATCTAGTATTTTTCCTTTCGACAAAAAATAGATGGGGGTATATTTTTGCTATCTCATCGCCAAAAGTTTACTCTTCGCATTTATAGGAATACTTGTAGTCTCAATCTCTTCAATTGACTCACCGTAACGCCCTTTTGCGAACACCTTTAACGCTTCGTCTCTCTTTAACATATGTTTAACAGTTTTCTTTATTTTTTGTTCTCTTCCACGTTCATCAAATGCAATAAATTCATATTCATACCATTCATCACCGACATGCTGACCAATCGTATCCACGATTGTATAGTATTCTTTCGTCGTATAAAGTGGATTATATTTATCAATAACTGGTCCAAGTTTCGTAGGTAATAACACTACTACTATCGCTATCATCGCTATTACAGTAGCAATCATTTTTTTCTTCATAATACGTAATCGCCCTCCTCTATTGGATACTTATTCATCCATTCTAAATAGAACGAATGAAATCTACCATTCAATCCTATTACATTCCCCTTACATTTTTGTAAGAATAATAAAAAAAGATGAACGAATTTTCTCGTTCATCTTTTAGCTTGCTTTAAAACCACCGCCAAGTACATCACGTACATCGTGAATGACAACGAAGGCATCTTCATCAACTTGGCTAATAACTTGCTTTAACTTAACAAGCTCTTGTTTATTAATAACAACATATAATACTTCTTTATTTTTACCAGTATATCCGCCGCGACCTTCTAGTACAGTAACACCGCGTGTCATGTTTTTCGTAATGGTCTCACGAATTAAGTCTGGCTGATTTGAAATAATCGTAACAGCCGTTTTTGTATCCATTCCTTCTACAATGAAATCAATCACTTTCGCTCCGATGAATACAGCAACAAGCGTATACATTGCCTTTTCTTGTCCTATTATAAATACAGAACCAGCAATTACAATAATATCAATAATAAGTACGCCTTTTCCAACACTCCACCCTAAATATTGATTTGCTAACTGTGCTAAAATGGCTGATCCTCCTGATGTACCTCCAGCTTTGAACATACACCCTAATCCGATACCTACAAATACACCCGCGAATAAAGCGGCTAATAGCGTATCGCTGTTTACTTGATACTGAATATGTTCTGTAACATATAAAAACAAAGATGTTTCTACAATCCCTAAAATTGTATAAACCATCGTTTTCTTATCAAAAAATTTATAACCAATAGCTAATAAAATTGCATTCAAAACAAGATTCGTAATTCCTGGTGACCATCCAAATAAATAATAAGTAACAACCGTTAGACCGATGATTCCACCTTCTGATAAACGGTTTGGAATTGCGAAGTAATTAATACCAATTGCAAATAGTAATGAACCGATTGTAATTAATGCGATTTCCTTCATACGTTGATTAACCATAGTTCATCCCTCCCCCCATTTGACATTGTATCACTATCTCCTAGAGGTTTAGAAGTGGTTTTTATTACGCATTTTTTCTCATAATGACTGAGACATTATGTTTAAACAAAGGGGTGATTAATTATTCATATTTTCTCTAACTGTACGAACAAATCGCTCCACATTCCCTTTCTGAATATACTTAGCTCTAACCATTTCATGATTACAAGTAAATTCAAAATACGGATGAAAATCTATGCTATCTATATGTAAATATGAATACTCTCTAAATGTTGAAGGATAGTACGGAAATTCCCCGTAAAACAGGAGACGTCTAGTAGTGGCAACAAAAATTCCATGTTGATAACATAGCGTAAAATTATCCTTCTCAAATATTCCTACCACAAAGGCTAAAATCTTTTCGTCATCCTCTACATATTTTTTTATACTCGATAAAAGTTCATTCATGTATATCCCTCCAAATTCTATTCATCGCTTTAACACTTGAAAAGACTCCATGGATTGTTATAAACCGGTGTAACTCCTTTATAAAGTATGAAACGCGTTTCCTGTCAAAGATATTTCAAAAAAATAATCCGTTATGTGATTATACACATAACGGATTCCAGCTAAACTGTAGAGCGTTCCACAAGTTTATAAGGCATTTCCACCTTTTCTTGTTTAGAACTCTCATCATTTACTTGCCTGTAAAACATTTCAAAAGCCGTCTTACCTATTCCCTTTAAATTTTGGTCAATGGTTGTAAGTTGTAAAACTTGAGAAATCGGTTGATTATCAAAACCAATAATCGCTAAATCCTCAGGAACTTTAATACCTAATTTTTCAACTTCTGTCATGATTCCAATCGCAACTTCATCTCCTG
The DNA here is from genome assembly GCF_042728695.1 of Bacillus sp. NPDC060175. Lineage (NCBI taxonomy): Bacteria > Bacillati > Bacillota > Bacilli > Caryophanales > Bacillaceae > Bacillus > Bacillus sp. NPDC060175. Next base: position 48,528 of record NZ_JBHWYR010000013.1, on the reverse strand, counting down.
CTACTATTAAAGCTTCCGGGAGATTCTGCATCTCCTTTAACTTATGAGCCACTCTCACACCATCTTCTAATGTAAAACATTCTGTAAAAATCCATTCTTCATTCACTTCTTCATCTATAGATTGCAGTTGCTGTTTATAAGCATCAAAACGTTTTTGACTACTCGGCCCTAATCTTCTTCCCGTACAATAACCGATTTTTTTATAATTTTTTTCAATCAAATAATTCATCCCTAATTGAAAAGCAGCTGAATGATTTGTATATACACTCGAGATATTTGAAATATCGTTATCCTCACAAGCAATTATTGTGCCGTAAGAAGCATACGGTTCTATCACTTCCCAATCATTTGCACGTGAACAAATAATAAGCCCATCCAACTGTTTTGTCTTTAACATATGTAAACTCTTCATTTCTTCCTTCTTATTGTAATTCGTTTGGCAAAGTAGCACTCTGTAATTATGAGCTAACGCTCCCTCCATCATTCCTCCTACCATTGCATCGAAGCTCGGATGATTAATATAAGGCAGAATTACACCAACAATATTCGTCTTTCCTTTCGATAAATGAACCGCATTTGCATTTTGTGAGTAATTCAATTTCTCAACTATTTCTAAAACAACTTTCCTTTTTTCTTCACTTACATACGGATGATCATTTAATACCCTCGAAACAGTCGTAACTGAAACCCCAGCCATCTTTGCAATATCTTTAATATTAGCCATACACTCACCTCTACTTTTAACTTAATGAATCACATGAACATATGTCAAATCTTCTCATCATGACACTTTCATTCGTTTTTCTTACAAAAGTGTAATTTTCCTGTAAGCTAATTCGATAGTGACTCTCCGCAACATTTCATATAATTAAGTCAGAAACAGGGCAACAACCATTTGAAAAGGAGCGGATCTATATGATGAACAAAATGAAAACGAACAATTCCTTAAATACAATGAGCTTGGTATTTTCCGCTCTTATCGATGCAAAAGCTGTTGCTTCTACATTAAACAAGTAAGGAGAATGCATTATGAACAACATCACTTTTAATAAATTAGATTTTTTAGGACTAGCTAGCGGCACGGTTCTTCTTACTGCTTTCATTTACGCTGCTACACTATAACTTTGTGTCCCCTTTCCCCTTTATATAAATAGTAATAGAAAAGACGACCGTCTATGCTCGGTCGTCTTTTCTTATTTTTGATTTGGCTGCAAAACTTCCTTTAGTTCGTCAAACTTTGCATTTAATTCATCTGTCATCATTTTCATAGCCGTTTTTCGATCTATTTGTTCTTCAGCATCGATTTGAATTGGGTCTCCAAAAACTAATCGCGCTTTTTTTCCTTTTATCAATTCTTTTACGCTTGATGGACCAACATAAGCTGCCGGTATTAACGGAACATTAGAACGCATTGCAATTGTAACAGCCCCAGCTTTTAGTGAAACGTCTTCTGATGATCTCGTCCCACTTGGGAAAATCCCTACTACTTTCCCTTCTTTTAATAAACGCGATGGAATTTTCAATGTGCTTGGCCCTGGATTCGCACGATCTACAGGGAATGCATTTACATTTTTAAAAAACCAGTTTTTAAATTTCCCTTCAAACAATTCTTTTTTTGCCATGTAATGAATTTGGGTTGGGTACATTCCTGCTGCTAACATTAAAACGTCCATAAAGCTTGTATGTGTGCAAGCAACAACGTAAGGGCCACCTTCTGGTAATTTCTCTCTCCCTTGTACTTCTACTTTCCCGGCCATTTTAAATATATATTTCAACGAAAATGTAATTGGTTTATACATTCATTTCGTTCCTTTCTAAACATCCGAATTGGAATCATATTCTTACAACGATTATAACACTAAGTTTTAGGAGTTGGTAATAAAAATAAGTATTTATTGTTAAATTTCAATTCTTACAAAAGTGTAATTTTCTTGTAAGCTAATTCGATAGTGACTTCCCCCAATCTCTTATACAATTAAGTCAGAAAGTAACAACAACCATTTGAAAAGGAGCGGATATATATGATGAACAAATTTAAAACGAACAATTTCTTAAATACAATGGGCATGGTATTATCCGCTCTTGTCGATGCAAAAAATGTTACTACTACATTAAACAAGTAAGGAGAATTTATAATGAATAACATCACTTTTAACAAATTAGATTTTTTAGGATTAGCTAGCGGCTCGGTTCTTCTTACTGCTTTTATTTACGCTGCTACGCTTATATGAACTTTGCGTCCCCTTTCCCCTTTATATAGAAGAAGACGACCGTCTATGCCCGGTCGTCTTCTTAAATTTTTCTTTCCTGTAACTCTTTTAAAAGCTCTATCAGCTCAGCCTGCTGTTCTATCTTCTTACGACCATTCCGATTAATTGCTGCAAGTTCGCAGGCAACTCCAACGGCAAAGAAAAACAATAAACTTTCTAACATGTAAAAATCCTCCAGTTACCTATTAAACAGCTTGACGCAATTGATCTTCTTGTAAAACTTGTTTATTTATATTTTCTTCTTTTCTCTGACAAACATTATTACGAATAAGCGCTGCAATAACGAGTAATGTTCCTACAATATCAAACATTGTTATTTTATATCCTTGCATCATCATAATAACTAAAGTAGTAATTGGTACAAAGTTAATAAATAAAATGCCATTAATTGATGATAAGATTTTCACACCATAGTTCCAAGCAAGTAGTGCTACGATACCTGGTAATGTCATCATAAATAACAAGTCATATTTCACAATAGAGATCGTTTCCATACTTGGAATTGATACATATCCAAACGCCGTAATGATTACAGTTATAATCCCTGTGACAGTCGTACCAAATACACACGTCAACGTAGAATAACGTAATGTTGACCAATCGCTACACGTTTGACCACCCATCGTATAAATAACCCAGCCTACAACACCAACAAATATAAATGCTAGTGAAAACATATTATCTTTCAATGTTAAAAAGAAACTCATATCACCTTTCGTGATAACAAATACAGCCCCTACAAACGCGATAATCATGCTCGTTATCATATACTTCTTCGGCTTTATATTTTTATATCCCCATAAAATACAAATTGAAATCATAGGCATAAGCGCCTCCATAACAGAAGCTACCATTACACCTGATCTTCCCATTAACATTTGTCCTAGAAAAATTAATACATTGTATACGGTAAACGCCATTGTTCCAAAAAAGACGAGTAACTTTCCTCTTCCTTCTAAGCGAAATGCTTTCTTTCCTTCTTTCATTAGCAATAATACAATCAGTACAATTGCTACCGCCCCATAACGAATTAACGAAAAATAAAACGGATCTATGTATTCTAGCGCATGATCAGCAACCGGAAACATCGCTCCCCATGACATACTTGCAATTAAACACGCTAAAGCACCTATTATCATTTGACCTTTTCTCACCACAATCCCCCACTTCTTTCTATTTGCACAAGGAGAATTGTAAAAGAAAAAATATATCACGTAAAATGATTCAAAATGATGCTAACTATCATTTATAATGATAGTTAACATCAAGGGGGAGCATATAATGGAATTACGAGACTTACAAATCTTCCAGAGCGTTGCTGACCGAGGTAGTGTAAGTAGCGCAGCAAAAGAGTTAAATTACGTACAATCAAATGTAACCGCGCGTATTAAACAATTAGAAAACGAGCTAAAAACACCTCTCTTTTATCGTCATAAACGAGGCATGACTTTAACAGCTGAAGGCAGAAAAATGCTCGTTTATGTTAATAAAATTTTGCAAGATGTTGAAGAGCTAAAACAAGTGTTTTTAGATAGTGAAACACCATCTGGTATATTAAAAATTGGTACAGTCGAAACAGTCAGTACATTACCTACCATCTTGTCTTCTTACTATAAAAGCTATCCAAATGTCGATTTATCATTACAAGCCGGTCTAACGGAAGAACTTATTAGAGAAGTACTCGATCATCAATTAGATGGTGCTTTTATATCAGGTCCTATTAAACATCCACTAATTGAACAATACGATGTTAGTACTGAGAAATTAATGCTTGTTACACAAAGTAAAGCTTTTCATATAGAAGAATTTACTACGACGCCCCTACTCGTTTTTAATCAAGGATGTGGATACCGTTCCAAGCTAGAACGATGGCTTAAAGATGAAGGTTTGCTACCAAAAAGAATTATGGAATTTAACATATTAGAAACAATATTAAACAGTGTTGCACTTGGCCTTGGAATTACACTCGTACCACAGTCTGCCGTCCAGCATCTTTCCAAGGCAGGTAAAGTACATTGTCATGCCATCCCTGAAAAATATGGTAGTATTTCAACAGTTTTCATACGTCGCAAAGATAGCTACATGACTAATTCAATGCGTAGCTTTTTAAAAACAATTGAAGAGCATCATCATATCAATATGCTCTAAAAGACATTCTTACACGAATGTCTTTTTTTCTTACAAAAGTGTAATCCTCCCGTAAGCTAATTCGATAGTTGCAGGCGGCTATATTTCATATAATTAAGACATAAAGCAGGGCAACAACAATTCGAAAAGGAGCGGATACGCATGATGAACAAAATGAAATCAAACAACTTTTTTAACACAATGGGCATGGTGCTATCCGCACTTGTCGATGCAAAAGCAGTTGCAACTACATTAAACAAATAAGGAGAGATTATAATGAACAACATTACTTTCAACAAATCAGACTTTATCGGACTTGCAAGTGGAGCGACTCTTCTTACAGCTTTCATTTACACACTCGCTCAAAGTCTTGTTTAACAATTCGTTTCCCCAAACCCCTTTATATATAGAAAAAGCTGCTCGTCTTATAGACAAGCAGCTTTTTAGTTTGTTTCATATATAATTTGGCCTGTTTTCTTAATATCGTATCCGCCAATCGCTTTTAACTCATTATGAAATTCTTCCGATTGCAGAATGTCTTTCATAACTTCAATAAGCTCTTCGTTTTCTTTATTCTTCAAAATTACTAAATCATACTGTTCTTTCATTATCGGAATAAAGTCTACATTTACAATTTGCGAAACCTTTTCTGACCCTACTCCAACATCAGCTTTTCCGTTCGCAATTTGCGAAGCAACACCAAGATGATTTGATTCTTCCCATTCATATCCACTAATATGTTCTTTATTTAACTTTTGAATTCGTAATTGTTCATCCACTAGCACCCTAATACCAGAGCCTTTTTCTCGATTCACAAATTTTATAGAGGATTGGGATATATCAGCCCATGTCTTTATTTTCTTTGGATTTCCTTTTTGAACATAAAAGCCCACATTTCTTGCCAATAAATTGATCATAATACATGGTTGTCCAACTAAAATACGTTTTACGTAAGGAACATTATATGCACCCGTTTCACCATCAAATAAGTGTAAACTAACTACACTTCCTTCTCCTTGGTACATCTTCACTAAACTCGTTAAACTACCTTGATACGCTCTTAATACATTAGAATTTGGCAATCGATTTTCTATACGTTTTGCCAGCATATCTAACGTTAGTTCTTGCCCGCTAATAATGCATGTATTCAAGATACTACTATCGTCATTCTTTACAGAAGTAACTTGTATCTTTCCTGTTTTCATTTGCTTTATATATTGCTCTAAATCCGCTGCATCAATGCGCATCTGTCTACCCACTCTATAAGAAGGAAGTTCTCCTTTTTTAATTAAGTCGTATACAGTTAATTTTGATACTTTTAATCGCTTCGCTACTTCTTCCGTTGTGTAGGAATGATGATCCATAGACGATTCCTCACTTTCTTCCTTCATTGTAACAAAGAAAAGAATATTTCTCCTATTTTTTAAAAACAACCATATCGTTCAAATTATATTCAATTATAACTAGTTATAATTAGTTATATTTAGTTATAATTAAATATGTCAAAACGAAAGGGGATTTTTTTATGAACAAATTCACATTACGATCTATTGGGGCACTTATACTTTCTTTCCTTCTTATATTTAGTGCTGCTTGTACAAGCGGGGAAAAGAAAGAAAAGTCAGCTGCTAAAGAGGGAGAAACAGTCGAACTGACTGTATCAGCTGCCGCTAGCTTACAAGATGCATTAAAAGAAATTGAAAAACAATATAAAGAGAAAGAGCCAACTATTCAACTTTCTTTTAACTTCGGTGCTTCTGGTGCACTTCAACAACAAATCGAACAAGGTGCGCCTGCCGATTTATTCTTCTCTGCGGCAGAAGATAAATTTCAAACTCTTGTTAAAAAAGGATTCATTAATGAAAAAGAAGGGAAAAATCTTCTTGGAAATGAACTAGTTCTAGTCGTCCCAAAAGATAGTTCTCTTACAAAAATCCAAGATTTAAAAGATGAAAAAATCAAGAAAATCGCACTTGGTACACCTGAATCAGTACCTGCTGGGAAATATGCAAAAGCTTCTCTCACACATGAAAATCTTTGGAATGACATTCAAAATAAAATCGTATTTACAAAAGATGTTCGCCAAGTGTTAACATATGTAGAAACAGGTAATGTCGATGCTGGTATTGTATACAAAACAGATGCTCTCATTTCAGACAAAGTAAAGATTGGCGAGACGGCAGCTGCTACTTCTCATGAACCAATCCACTATCCTTTAGGCGTTATAAAAGAATCGAAGCATAAGAAAGAGGCGACTTCATTTTATGAATATTTGCAGTCAAAAGATGCACAATCTATCTTTAAGAAATATGGATTTACAGTCCTATCATAATTGGCCATGAGCTTTGATGATATTTTGTCACCTGTCTTTCTATCTTTACGAGTAGCTGCATGCGCCACCATTATCGTCACAATTTTAGGAACGATTATCGGTCGGTCACTAGCACGCTCCTCATGGAGATATAAAGTAATACTAGAAACTATTTTCTTATTACCAATGGTACTTCCGCCAACTGTAATCGGCTTTTTTCTCATTATTATTTTCGGAAATAACAGCCCCATTGGAAAGTGGATAGAATCGTTATTTCAGCAGTCCATTATGTTTACATCTACTGCTGCTATCATTGCTTCTACAGTTGTTGCATTTCCGCTCATGTACCAATCAGCAAAAACAGGATTTTCTATCGCAAATGTACAAATTGAAGAGGGTGCTCGCGATCTTGGCGCCAGTGAATATCAAGTTTTTCTACACGTCACACTACCGCTTGCATTTCCTGCATTACTAAGCGGTATGATTTTAAGCTTTGTTCGTGCACTAGGAGAATTTGGTGCTACACTCATGTTTGCTGGGAATATTCCCGGTAAAACACAGACAATCCCAACAGCAATTTATATGGCCATTGATGCAAGTAATATGCAACTCGCTTGGACACTTGTAATTATCACTATCAGTATGTCACTCGTATTTCTCCTATGTATTCAGCTCATTAATAAAAGAATTACTAACTCTTAAAGCAGCTTTCGACAAAAGCTGCTTTTTTATTTCTCAGGAAATAAAATATACTATATAAAGTGACTGAATTTTACCTTTTATTCAAATATACATTCTATTTGAATTTACTTTCTAAAATAGGTAATTTCCTGTTATTATATGGAGGTGTTTGAAAAAATGAAGAAATGAAAACGCATTTATATCGTGAATTCTTCATCCTGTTTTAGCGATCGGTAATCTTCTACTCTATTAGTGGGGCATTACCGATCGTTAGAACGATATGTAATTATATTGGTATAGCAAACCGAAGGGAGTCTTGTAATGGACATTTTATTAGCGCTTCTTCCTGCAATTGCATGGGGAAACATCTTATTAGTAAGCGTAAAAATGGGCGGTGGTGCATATAGCCAAACGGTAGGTATGACAATCGGTGCTCTATTCTTCGCAACAGTTATGTATGTATTTACTCAACCAGCTTTAACAATGACAATCTTGATTGTTGGTTTTATTTCAGGTTTATTCTGGGCTTTAGGACAAGTAAACCAATTAAAAACAGTTGAAAAACTAGGTGTTTCAACTACTGTAACGATTTCTACTGGTATGCAACTTGTTGCAACTTCTATCTTTGGAGTTATCGCTTTCCGCGAGTGGACTACTACAACAACGATCGTTATGGGAACGATTGCAATCCTATTAATCGTAGTTGGTGTAGTATTCACATCATTAGATGATAAAGAAAATGCACAGCCACCAGGACAATTGAAAAAGGGACTTCTTACTTTAATTGTTTCTACTTTCGGCTATCTTGTATATGTAATTATTATTCGTTGGTATAACATCGATGGTTGGTCTGCTATTTTACCACAGGCAGTTGGTATGTTCGTTGGTGCGGTTGTACTGACGTCTAAACATAAACCATTTAACAAATATGCCATCCGTAATGCTGTATCTGGTTTACTTTGGGGAACAGGAAACTTATTCTTACTTCTTTCATTACCACGTGTCGGAGTAGCGACAAGCTTCCCATTATCTCAAACTGGAATCGTTATCTCAACATTCGGTGCGATTGTCTTCTTAGGTGAAAAGAAAACAAAACGTCAATTGATCTTTATTGCACTAGGTAGTGTTTTAATTATCGGCGGCGCTGTATTACTTGGTCTAACAAAAGCATAAACTTATATTCTATTAAAAAACCCCTGGGGCATATGTGCCCCAGGGGTTTTTTCGATTTTAATTATTTTCTAAATATAATTATTTACATGCACTTGTCCTTTATAGTTCTTCTTCCACTCTAGCAAACCAGCTACACATATAAAGAGATTAATAACAGCTAATATTAGCATAACGTATAAACCAGTGGAAATATAAATCACAATGCTAACTACGTTATATAAAATCCATAAATGCCAGTTTTCTAATATTTTTCGACTGAGCATAAATTGAGCTACTAATCCTAATACAGCATTTAAAGCGTCTAAATATGGACTTGTTGATTCTAAATAACGGACTTGATAATAACCCCAACCAATCCAAGCAACTAAAATAAAAATTATATAAAAAGTCCACTCTTTCAAATCTAAACGAACTGTTGCTTTTACCTCTCCCTCCCCACTACGTGCAATCCAATAATACCAACCATATACATTAAAGATAAATTGAAAGGCTGCCAATACCGCCATTGCATATAAGCCTTGTGCAATAAAAATATACAGAAATACCGCAACAGTAATCATGCCAAATAAAAAGTTGGATACTTTTTCTCTTGCTAATAACCAAACATTAATAATCCCCATAATCGATGCAAAAATTTCAATATAACTCGATTGAATATACAATCCAACCAATACGCAAATTATACTAGAACTGAGTAAAAAAAGTGGACTTCTAACCATGATTATCTCTCCCCAGATGTGTAATAAATTCCCTATCACCAGTATAAGGAATAGCTCTCCCCTTTACCATGAATTTCCTGACCCTCGTTATCCATTCCACCTACGGTAAGTCTTTTCTTTTTACAAAATTCTCTTAAAAATGGTATCGTTTTTTATAACATATTCTCATCAGAAAGGAATAAAGGATATGCCTAATAAACATCGAATTTTATTTATTGGTGCCGGTCGTATGGCAGAAGCTATATTTGCTGGACTACTTACAACAAGTAAAGAATACATCGAAGAAATTATTGTTTCCAACCGAAGTAACATAGAAAAACTAACACAATTACAAACTCAATATGATCTATCGATTACAACTGATTGGAAACAGCATATTAAATCTGTAGATACAATCGTTTTAGCAATGCCACCTGTCGCACATGAACAGCTATTAGCGGATCTATCCCCTCTTCTAACTGATCAATTTGTCGTGACAGTTGCTGCCGGAATCGGACCATCTTATCTAGAAGAAAGACTTCCCCAAGGGACACCTGTTGCTTGGATTATGCCAAATACAGCTGCTGGAATTGGAAAGTCTATCTCCTTATATACGACGGGACATTCTGTAGATGAAACACATCAAGAAACGTTACAACTTCTTTTAAAAGGTATCGGTACCTCACAGTTTTGTACCGAAGAAGAAGTTCACCAACTTACCGCAGTTACTGGTAGTGCACCTGCTTTTCTCTATCACTTTGCTGAAGGTTTAATTGAAGCAACGAAAAGCTATGGTATTGATGAGGAAACAGCAAAATACCTTGTCATTCAAATGATTGCTGGCTCTGCCGCTATGCTCCAGCAAAATCAGGATCCAGCTATGCTCCGCGAACAAGTAACAACACCAGGAGGTTCAACGGCTGAAGGCTTAAAAGTTCTATATGAAAATAATTTTTCAGAAGTCATTCAACAAGCAGTTGAAGCGACCAATAAAAAAGCTAGGGGGAATTAATATGACTTTAACAAGTTTAAACGACTATACAACATTACATAACGGCGTGAAAATGCCTTGGTTCGGCTTAGGTGTTTTTAAAGTTGAAGATGGTACAGAAGTAATTGATTCTGTAAAGGCAGCTATAAAAAATGGATACCGTAGCATCGATACTGCTGCCATATATAAAAACGAAGAAGGCGTTGGACAGGCAATTCAAGAATCTGGTATTCCTCGTGAAGAGTTATTCATCACTTCAAAAGTGTGGAATAGTGATCAAGGTTACGAGTCAACATTACAAGCATTTGAAACTACATTAGAAAAATTAGGTCTAGAATATTTAGATCTATACTTAGTGCATTGGCCTGTAAAAGGAAAATACACTGAATCATGGAAAGCTTTAGAGAAACTTTATAAAGACGGTCGTGTTCGTGCTATTGGTGTGAGTAATTTCCATATTCACCATTTGCAAGACGTATTTGAAATTGCTGAGATTAAACCAATGGTTAACCAAGTAGAATACCATCCACGTTTAGCACAAGAAGAATTGCATACTTTCTGTAAAGAGCATGGTATTCAGCTTGAAGCTTGGTCACCATTAATGCAGGGGCAGCTACTGGATAATCCAACACTACAAGAAATTGCTGCAAAACATAACAAATCAACTGCACAAGTTATTTTACGTTGGGATTTACAAAATGAAATTGTAACAATCCCTAAGTCTATTAAAGAACATCGCATTATTGAAAATGCGAACATCTTCGATTTTGAACTAAGCTCGGATGATATGAAAGCAATCCAAGCTTTAAATGAAAATCATCGCGTTGGTCCAGATCCAGATAACTTTAACTTCTAGTAGGGAAACCACTGCCATATGCAGTGGTTTTTTTATTTTTAATAAAACTGAAAATTTAAACTATATTCCATTTGATTGACACTTCATTATCTAAGGTGTAAGATTTTGAATTATCAAAGAAACACAAAAATTAATAAAATTCATTTTTTTACTCATTGTATCAAGAGAGGTGGAGGGACTGGCCCTTTGAAACCTCGGCAGCAGGTTCATTTTGAATACTGTGCCACTTCCTGCAAGCTTTGTGCTTGAAAGATAGAATGAGGGACTTCGTTTATATACGGGTGCATAACTTGTACGTAAAAATCCCTCTTTCTCAATCCGAAAAGAGGGATTTTTTATTTTTCATTCCCTCATTATCATCCAAACTTATTAATTATCTAGGAGGAAAATCAAATGAAAAAGAAGTTTGTACCCGGTATTGCATCAGTTGTAGGAGTAAGTATTTTATTGACTGGTTGCGGTAGTTATAAAAACGAAGCTAGCGGAGCAAATGCAAAAGATGAGGCACCTAGTAAGCAAGTTTTAAACTTATCTTCACCTACTGAGATTCGAACAATGGATACAGCTCGTGCTACAGATACTGATTCTGGTCAAGTAATGAGAAACGTATTTGAAGGTTTGTATAATCTTGGTGAAGGTAATAAACCTGTTCCTGGTGTTGCAAAATCTCATGAAATAAGTGGTGATAAAACGAAATACACATTCCATTTACGAGATTCAAAATGGTCAAACGGTACTCCTGTTACAGCAAAAGATTTTGTCTTCGCTTGGCAAAGAGCTGTCGATCCAGCAACAGCCTCTGAATATGCATTTTTATTCTTTGATATTAAAAACGCAACAAAGATTAACAACAAAGAGCTTCCAGCCGATCAACTTGGTGTAAAAGCAGTTGATGACCATACGTTTGAAGTAGAATTAGAGCGTCCTGTTCCCTATTTTATTAGCTTAACGGCGTTCCCAACATTTCTACCAATCAACGAGGAATTCTTTAAAGCACAAGGTGATAAGTACGCTTTAGAAGATAATAAAATCTTATACAACGGAGCTTTTACACTAAACGATTGGAAGCATGAACAAAGCTTTAAATTTAAGAAAAACCCTACCTATTGGGATAAAGATAATGTCAAACTCGAAGAAATCAATTTCAACGTTGTGAAAGAGAAATCAACAGAAGTAAATTTATTTGAATCAAAACAATTAGACCGTATAAAATTAACATCTGATTTCGTTGATAAGTATAAAAAAGATGAGGACTTTAAAGAACGTCCAAATGTAGGCGTACAATTTTTACGTATGAACCAACAAAACAAAGTACTTCAAAATGTCTCTGCACGCCAAGCGATTGCTCAGACAATTGACCGAAAATCTTTTGTAAATACGTTATTAAACGATGGCTCTACACCAACCTTTAGTCTCGTTCCAAAAAACTTTGCAAAAGGACCTGACGGAACAGACTTCCGTACTGCAAACGGCGATTTAACAAAAATCGATACAAAATCTGCACAAGAATTATGGAAAAAGGCAAAACAAGAACTTGGATCTGAAAAAATCACATTAGAATTATTAACCAGTGATGGTGACCTTGAAAAGAAAACTGGTGAATTCTTAAAAGGACAACTAGAAAAAAATTTAGACGGCTTAACAGTAAATATAAAACCTCAACCGCGTAAGCAGCAAGTTTCACTCTTATTAAAAGGTGACTACGAAATTGGAATTGACGGTTGGAGTCCTGACTTTGCTGATCCAATTACATTCCTTGAACTATTTACGACGAATAACCCTTATAACTTAGATCATTACTCTAATAAAGAGTTTGATGACACAATTGAAAAAGTTAAAACTACCTTGGCTGGTGATGAAAAAGCTCGCTGGGAAGCGTTACTAGCATCAGAAAAAATATTATTTAAGGACTCTGTTATCGCTCCTCTTTACCAAAAAGGAGAATCTTATCTAGAGCGTTCTTATGTAAAAGGAATTGTGCAAGTTGACTTTGCAGGCCAGTTAAACTTCAAGTGGGCAAAAATCGAAAATTAAATTGTAACTTTGATCAACGTTATTCCACCATACTAATTATTTTTTCATAAAATACATTAAAAGTAGATTCCTTAATACACGGGAATCTACTTTTTTAATATATTATTTCAAGAAATTAACATTCTATTTTTATTATTGACATATAGTTCTTTCCAATGTTAATATTCTAAATAATCAAAGAAACAAAATATTTCATCATAAAAATGTAATGTCTACTATGTTGGAACATATAACGATAGATTATAGTTCAACATGTATATACATATAGAACACCTGATTACCTATATACACATATTTATAATAGGTTTTCTCTTCTTCTATTACTACACTTCAAGACATGGACATTATGACGTTACGAACAACACATTTAGGGAGGAAAGAAAAATGAAGAAAAAAGTTGTACCTGTTGTTGCATCTATTTTAGGGGCAAGTCTACTACTAACTGCTTGCGGGGGAAATAAAGATAATGCAAGCGGAGCGAAAGCAAACGATAAAGTACCTGATAAACAGGCAATTAACTTGTCATTTGCTTCAGAAATTCCAACAATGGATGTTGCAAAAGCAACGGATGGGGAATCCATGAACGTAATGCGAAATGTTTTTGAAGGTTTATATGCAGTGGGAGAAGATAATAAACCAATTCCTGGTGTTGCTGAGTCGGTTGACATTAGTCCAGATAAAACAAAGTATACTTTCCATCTTCGTGATTCAAAATGGTCAAACGGTACTCCTGTTACAGCAAAAGACTTTGTCTTCGCTTGGCAACGTGCCGTAAATCCTGATACAGCAGCTGAATATGCATTCTTATTCTTCGATATACAGAATGCGAAACAAATAAATCAAAAACAATTGCCAATTGATCAACTAGGGGTCAAAGCTCTTGATGATAAAACTTTAGAAGTACAACTAGACCGTCCTGTTCCCTACTTCTTAAGCTTGACGACATTCTCAACATTCTTACCAATTAATGAAGATTACTTAAAATCCCAAGGTGATAAATATGGTTTAGAAACAAATCATTTAATTTACAACGGTGCCTTCACATTAGATAACTGGAAACATGAACAGAGCTTCCAATTGAAGAAGAACCCTAACTATTGGGATGCTAAAACTGTAAAATTAGAAGAAATCAACTTCAATGTCGTGAAAGATAAGTCTACAGAAGTTAACTTATATGATTCAGGACAAATTGATCGTGTTGCTTTAACTGCGGAGTTTGTTGATAAATATAAGGGCGATCCAAACTTCAAGGACCGCGCTGAAGTTGGTATTCAATTCTTACGACTCAATCAAAAAAATGAAACATTAAAAAATCAACATGCACGCCTTGCTATTAACGGCGCAATGAATAAAAAAGCATACGTAGAAACAATTTTAAATAACGGTGCTGTTCCAGCAGAAGGAATGGTTCCTGCGAAATTCGCAAAAAGTCCAGACGGTAATGACTTCCGTAAAGAGAATGGAAATCTAGCCAAAGATGATATGAAATCTGCAAAAGAAAACTGGAAAAAAGCGAAACAAGAACTTGGTACTGACAAAGTAACAATTGAACTATTAACAAGTGATAATGCTTTAGCTAAGAAAACTGGTGAATATTTAAAAGGTGAATTAGAAAAGAATCTAGATGGATTAACAGTGAATTTAAAACCTCAACCACGTAAACAACAGTTAAAACTACTATTAAGTGGTGATTACGAAATCGGAATCGATGGCTGGGGCCCTGACTTCGCGGATCCTATTACATTCTTAGATCTATTCACAACAGATAGTGCTTATAACTTCGATAAATACTCTAACAAAGAGTACGACGAGCTTATTCGTAAAGTAAAAACTGATTTAGCTGGTGATGAAAAAGGTCGCTGGGAAGCAATGAAGCAAGCTGAAAAAATCTTATTACAAGATGGTGCTGTTGCTCCTTTATACCAACAAGGTCGTTCTTACTTACAACGCGGATTTATTAAAGGACTTGTAACAACTGACTTCGGCGGTGAATTTAACTACAAGTGGACAGAAGTTGCAAAATAATAAGTACTAATAAAAAAGGTATCCTTCGTGGGATACCTTTTTTACTTTATACTTCTTTAACTACAGAGCTTCTTCTCTTTACCATTCCTTTTATAACTAGAGTAATTCCCGCTATCAATTGTGTAACTAGTATCATGAGTAATAATGAAATAATATCCCCCTCTAAATTAACTCTGCTAAATATTATTGTATAATAACCATTCGCCGCATATGTTGTGGGAAATAATTCACCGATTGTTTAATATGTTTTAGAAAGCATCACTGCATTTCCAAATACAGTGATGCTTATTTGTGTTAATGATAAGAAAGCCAAAGATATTTTTTAAAACTCCCCATATACATACAAATTACTTTCAATTTAATTAATAAGCATGTGTCCCCCTTAAGGAAATAATTTATTAGGTTTATACATAATTACATGGAATTGGGAAAAACTTGTATAGAAAGAAGTTACATAAGGAGGAATTTATAATGAGAATTTTACTATCAATTTTATTAGCTCTTATGCTAGTACCTGCATTAACAGGATGTAAAGCTCCTGCAAAAGAAGACACAACTTCTAATAAAAAGACTACAGAAGAGGCAAAGAATGAAGCGCCTGCTGATTTAAAACTAAACTTTAATGAATTTGATTTAAAGGCAGACTATCAAGATACAAAGAAAGACTACGAAGCTGATTATAAAAATGTAGCAGCGGATAAGAAAATGGAAGCAAAAATTGAAGACCATAAAACAGATGTAAAGTTCACAGGCAACGAGGCTATTACAAAATTAAGCCCTCTTCTACAAGAATTAAAATTTGATAAAAACACACCGGATCAAGAAGTAATTGATCAAGTAGTAAATGTATTCAAACTTGATAAAGACTATCAAAAATTCGCTTTAGAAGTTGTCTTCTCTGACGGAACGAAAAAAGAATATAAAAGAGAAATAAAATAAAGAAGTAGGCGGTTGCCTACTTCTTTATTTTTTAATTTTTACGTATCTTAGTTCTGGACTAGAACCGATAATGAATTGGACGCCAGATACTGATGATTTTTGTAAATACGAAGAGCTTGGGAAAATAATTGGGATTAATGGTGTATCATCAAACATAATATCTTCTGCTTTATGCAATAAGTCAAAACGCTTATCTTCGTTTTGTTCAACTTCTGCTTCTTTTACTAAAGCGTCAAATTCTTTATTATGCCATTTTGCATAGTTGTTTGGACCATCACCTGCATATAAATCTAGTTTAGTAATTGGATCTAATAGAGAGCCGCCCCATCCCATATAAGCTAATTGGAAATCACTTTGCTTATATGTGTCGATGTAACTCTTCCACTCTTTATTTTCTAATTTAATATCTACACCAAGATTTTTCTTAAACATTTCCTGCATTGCTTCTGCTACTTTTTTATGTTGTGTATCTGTAGTGAATTTTAACGTTACTTCAGGTAATGTAGACCATCCTTGTTCTTTCATACCTTCTTCTAATAATTTTTTCGCTTCTGCTGAATCGAATTTTACGTAATCACCTTTTTCTTTACGGAAATCACGACCACTTTGTGTTTTTGCCCCTTCTGGAACGAATGCATATGCTTCCTGTGCATTATTTTTATACAGTTTTTCAACGATAAACTTACGATCAACCGCTAATGAAAATGCTTTACGTACTTTCGCATTTGTAAACGGCTCTTTTTCTACGTTAAACGAATAAATATAAGATGAGAATCCTGCAACGCGCTTATATTCTTTGTTTCCTTTTTCTTTTTCAATCATCTCTTGTGGTAAGCTACTTAGCAAATCTAATTCTTTTGATTTGTACAATTGGTACGCTGTTTTAGAATCTGGAATAATACGAAACTCAATTTCTTTTAATGTTACCTTTTTATCATAGTATTCTTTATTTTTTTGTACTGTAATCGCTTGGTTATGCTTCCATTCTTTTAACGTGAATGGTCCGCTCGTAATTAACTCTTTTGGATCTGTTTTTAATTTATTATTATCATCAATCGATTTTTTAGATAATGGAATAAATAATGAACTTGCTAATTTTTGTTTAATAGAAGCAACTGGGTGCTCAAGTGTTATCTTTAATGTTTGAGGATCAACGACTTGAATACCAACTTGCCCTTCTTCACCTTTTCCAGTATTATATGCCTCTGCTCCTTTAATAAAATAAATTTCTGTCGCATTCATAGAACCCGTTTTCGGATTTAATAATCGCTTCCATGCAAACTCAAAATCATTTGCTGTAATAGGAGAACCATCTGACCATTTAATATCTTTCTTTAAATGAATTGTATACTCAGTCCCATCAGCATTTACTTCTTCTTTCGCTGCTAATTCATTTTGATATTTCCCATCACTATCTTGCGTATATAAACTTGAGAACAAATGTCCAATTACATAACCTGATGTGCTATCTGTCGCGATAGCGGAATCAAGTGTATATGGATCACTACTAATATTCGTTACTAATCGATCTCCTTCACCCTTACCAGCACTCGCCTTTTGCGTCTCTTTCTTACCGCAAGCAACAGAAGTAATTGCTAAAACAGTCATAATGACAAACAGTAAAAACTTCTTCATCCTACATTCTCCTTTAACCTGAAATTTTTGGTGTTGATGCTAATAATGTTTTTGTATAAGAATGTTGTGGATTACGGAATACTTCATCCGTATTTCCAAATTCAACAAGTTCTCCTTTATATAGGACAGCCACTTTTTCACATAAATAGTGAACCATCGGTAAATCATGTGCGATAAATAAATATGTATAGCCTTGTTCCTTTTGAATCTTTTGCAGTAGATGTATAATTTGGATTTGCAGTGAAACATCTAATGCTGAAATTGGTTCATCAAGGATTAAAACTTCTGGCTCACATAATAACGCTCTTGCAATAGCAATACGTTGACGTTGTCCCCCGCTAAATTCATGCGGATAACGATCAATATATCTTCTATCTAATCCAACACGCTCTAGTGCATCACCTGCGACTTTATCTTTCAATCCTTTATCGCCTAAACCGAATGAAATATAGCCTTCTGTTACAATATCTCGTACTTTCCAACGCGGATTTAATGCAGCTGTGGAATCTTGAAAAATGAACTGTACTTTCTGCAAGAAATCCCGCTTATGAGCTGATTTCAGCTTGTGAACAACTTGACCGTTATAATCAATTTCACCAGACGTTGGACGCTCGATCCCAGCTATGAGCTTACCAAGTGTTGTCTTTCCAGAACCACTTTCTCCAATAATGCCAAGCGTTGTTCCTTTTGGGATAGAAAGTGATATACCTTTTAACGCTGCGATTTCTTTATTTTTACTTCCATACGTTTTCGTTACTTGCTTTACAGTAATCAAATCTGTCGTCATGAGGCATTCACCTTCTCTTTTGATTTCGCTTTATTATGCTCCAGAATATGTTGCCAGCAATGTGAGCTATGCTCCTCAGAATATGTCGTTCTCTCTGGGAAGCGATGAATACATTCTTTTATCGCTACAGGACAACGATTCACAAACGGGCATCCAAAACTATTTAACGTTTCAATTGAAGGCGTTGTTCCCTCAATTGCTCTAAGTACCTTTTCTGAATCATCCATATTCGGAATTGCTTGCAATAAACTTTTTGTGTAAGGGTGCTTAGGTGAGCCAATTACTTCTTGAATCGTTCCTTTTTCAACAACACGTCCCCCGTACATAACTACTACTCGGTCAGCTACTTCACGTACAAGTGCCAAATCATGTGTAATTAATAAAATACTCGTATTTTGTTTTTCCTTTCTTTCTTTTAACAACTCCATAATTTGCTTTTGAATCGTTACATCTAATGCTGTTGTAGGTTCATCTGCAATAACGAGCTTCGGGTGACAAGCAAATGCAATTGCTAAACAAATACGCTGCCTCATACCTCCGCTTAACTGATACGGGTATTGTTCAAAGCGTTTCTCTGCTTCATGTATCCCTAAATCATTTAGTAAGTTAATTGCAATTTCTTTTGCCTCTTTTTTCGATTTCTTTTCATGCTGCACAATTACTTCTGTAATTTGTCTTCCCACCTTCATCGTCGGATTTAAAGATGAAAGCGGGTCTTGAAAGATAAAGGAAATATCTTTCCCGCGAATTTGATTCCATTCTGATTCCTGTAAATTAGTTAATTCCTTTGATTTGAAAGATATATCTCCATCATCAATATGAATCGATTCTTGATTTAAGCCGATAATAGATTGTGCTGTAACACTTTTTCCTGAACCACTTTCTCCTACAAGTGCAACAATCTCACCTTCGTTAATAGAAAAGGAGACATGCTTCACAATTGCTTGCTTACTATTCTCTTTTTCAACGGCTAACGTTACGTTTTCTAAAGATAAGATTTGTGCCATGTTTTTTCTCCTTTCGATTACGTTTTACGATTTTCGGATCAATCGCATCTTGCAAACCATCACCAATCGCATTAAATGCGAACATGATTAGTGCAATCATGATTGCCGGGAAGAAAAGTTGCCACCACTCTCCGCTTAGTAATGTCCCGAGTGCATCGTTTGTCATCGTGCCCCAGCTCGCTGCTGGTGATTGTACTCCAAGTCCGATAAAACTTAAAAATGATTCTGAGAAAATAGCTGCTGGAATTGTAAATGATAAATTTACGATAATAATCCCTGTTAAGTTTGGAATTAAATGTCCGTATATAATTTTCATATGAGGTGTACCTAATCGCTCTGCTGCAATAACAAATTCTCTTTGTTTCAATGAAAGTACTTGCGCCCGAATGAGACGTGCCATGCCAATCCATCCCGTTAACGCAAGAGCTATAATAATTGTAAAAAGTCCTGGTTTCATAATGATTAATAGTAAAATAACAATTAATAAATATGGGATACCGTATAACACTTCAATCCCTCTTATAATCCACTCATCAATTAACGTTCCAAGACGATTACGCCCTCTCACATATCCACTAAAACCTCCGATAAGTACACCAAGCCCTATATCGAGAGCTGCTGCTACCAATCCAACTGTTAATGAAATTTTCCCACCAGCCCAAGTACGCGCCCAAATATCTCTCCCTAAATCGTCTGTTCCGAACCAATGCTCACTACTAGGCGGTAAATTAGTTGCTTCTTTTACTTGTTCACTCGCAGTAAATGACGTTAAACTTTCGCCAATAAGCGAGAAAACAATAATTAGTAATAACGTCACTGCCCCTAAAACTGCTATAGGATTTGATACAAACTTGCGAAACACTTCCTTTTTTCGGCTAATCGTTTGCTGATCTTTATTTATCGTTAATTCTTTTTTCTCTTCATTCGTTAATAACTGGTCATTAATTTCATAAGCCCCCATTTAAACATCACCCTCCTTACGTAATAGAACGAATGCGCGGATCAACAATACGATGAATGATATCTGTAATAAAAATACATACAATTAATAGCGCACTATAGAAAATGGTTGTTCCCATAATAACCGGATAATCTCGGTTAAAAATACTATCTACAAAATATTTTCCTAAACCAGGAATTGAAAAGATTTTTTCAATAACAAAAGTCCCTGTTAAAAGTCCAGCCATTAATGGGCCAACAAATGTAAGTACCGGAACAATCGCATTTCGAAGAGCATGTCTTATAATGATTTTCTTAATTGGTATACCTTTCGCTCTCGCTAGCTTAATATAATCACTCTGCAACACTTCAATCATATTAGAGCGAACAAATCTTGTAATAACTGCGATTGGCCCGAGCGCTAATGCGAAGGAAGGTAATACAGTATGCTCAAATGTTCCCCAAGACGCCACTGGTAATAATTCAAATTGTATGGCGAATACTTGTATAAATAGTGGCGCTAAAATAAAACTAGGAATAGAAATACCGAGAATCGCAAGCAAGCTCACACTATAATCAATCACTTTCCCATGATATAGCGCGGCAAATGTACCTGCTGCAATTCCAACTAACAATGAAATAATAAGTGCTTGTAAACCAATAATCGCTGATGGACCAAAGCCTGTCGTTATAATTTCTGATACACCTTGCCCCGTCGATTGAACGGATTCACCAAAATCAAAATGCACTACGCCATCTAAATAAGCAACATATTGATTCCATAACGGTTCATCAAGGTGATACTTCGCTCTCATGTTTTGTATTACTTCTTCAGGAAAGATTTTCGCATCTGATGAAAATGGATCCCCTGGAATAATATGCATAATCAAAAATGTTACTGTCGTAATAACCCATAGTGTAAATACCATAACCGATAGTTTTTTAATCACATACACTTCAATAACCCCCTAAACACATGAATTTACTTTGTTTTATTGACATATTTGTTCCCATTACTCCTTCTCCACTTCTTAAAACACAAAAAGCCTTGATCTTAAAAAATAAGATCAAGGCTTAATAAAACTATGCCCATCACTTATCTTTCAAGACTTGCTTGCTGGAATTAGCACGGTGTTCTATTACAGAACCCGCTGCTGAGGTGTCATAGGGCCAGTCCCTCTACCTCTCTGGATAAGTAAATTGCTATATTATTATTTGGTTCAAATTGTATATTTTGAATTATAATTCTGAAAAAATGAAAAGTCAATCTAATT
Organism: Bacillus sp. NPDC060175; assembly: GCF_042728695.1. Lineage (NCBI taxonomy): Bacteria > Bacillati > Bacillota > Bacilli > Caryophanales > Bacillaceae > Bacillus > Bacillus sp. NPDC060175. Next base: position 26,781 of record NZ_JBHWYR010000013.1, on the reverse strand, counting down.
GTATATATTTAGAAAAATCAGTTTTTAATAACGTTAGTTATTGAAATTACAGTCTTTCGCTTATAATAAAAAAAATTATGTTAAAGGAGTTATAAGACGGCTCCCTTACTTCTGGATACTATAGGATTGCCATTAACAATCGTAATACTCGTCATCATTGGTTTTTATAAGCTCTTTATTAAAAAGAAAAGCATCACCTCTTTTTATCCCGCTATTTACGGGCAGTAAGACCCCCACCCAAAAATCTGGACGTGAAACAAAAAGTATTAGTATGCGAAGATGGAGATGGAGATGGAGATGGTAAGAAGAAAAAATAACCTTGCATGCGCAAGGTTATTTTTCCGTTTCTGTTTGAAAACGTTTATAGTATGTCGATGCTGTTGAAAAATTAATTTCTATATCACGAATCAACGATGAATCTTCTTCTTTAGCTAACTTCTGTAATTTTTTCATCGCTTGTTCCGATTCATTTAAGAAACCAACATACATTTCATGCTCTTGTTCTTTCGACTTCGGTACATGAATTTCTTTACGCATATGATCTATATCTTCTAACATGCCCGTTGTTACATTTTGCACGTCTTCCTTAAATTTAGCATTCGTTATTTCCTTACCGCCCTTTTCTTTTGCCACTTCAAATAGCTGTAACGCTTTATTAATTTCCTTGTTCATCTTCGCATCATACTTTTCATGTACCTCGCGATACACTTTCATATCTTCTGTCTGTTCAGTAGATTGCTCTACCTTTTCTTTCGGTTCTTTCGCTTCTTTATTCCCATTACATCCTGCTAGAAGGAGCATACCTCCCATTACAGCAATACCCAAAACCTTCTTCATCTTTAATTCTCCTTTTATCTACAGCTACTTCTAATTATAGTTTCTTTTATCTCCACTTGTTTTATTATACCGAGAACATCCTAAATTTTGCACTTAAGATGATCTCTTAATAAATATACACACATTTTTGTCACATTATCGTCACTTTATGCAAGTAACTTCACTACTCTACCTTACACAACTGTAAGCACACATAGAGAACAAACCATGCTAGACTTACATATGCATAACGCAAGCGTAGTTAAGTTTTTAAGGAGAATCATCTATGTACAATACAATACCTTTTATGGGAGAAGATATTCGTGTCCTTATTCGTGAAAGATCACTTCATATTGAAAACACAGAAAGCCTTCGCCGCGTATTAAAAAAGCAACATGCTCCATTTAAATTAGCCCAATATTTAAAACAACAACATACAAATCAATTTCATACTGTGCTAAATATATCGGATAAATCATTAACAATCGAGATTATCGGTCATGTCTACATTGGAAATTTTGCAGATGTCTTAAAAGAAATTCCACGCATACCGAAGATTGCTCCTATTATCGTTGAAAGGGCATATAGAATTACAGATCATACTGATATTATTGACTGCGGGGAGAAAGAGGTCGACAGTAACCGCTGGGTATGGGATAAACTTGCTTTCTTATATGATGCGATCATGAATAATATGTATGAGTTATTTCAAAGAAATGAAAAAAAGAGCTGATTCAGAGAAATGTTTGAATCAGCTCTTTTTTGTTAAGCCTCTAAATTTTGTTTTTGTTGCAGTTCAAACTGCTGTTCACTTCTTTTTGCCATGAATAAATAGCATAACACAGCACCAATTTCACAAAGAGCTATAACAACACCCATAGGAAGTGCTGTATTACTTCCACCAATACCTACTAGCGGTGCAACAAGTGCTCCTGAAATGAACTGTAATAAACCTAGTAAGGCTGATGCTGTTCCTGCTGCCTGTTTTTGATTTCTCATCGCTAACGAGAAGCCAGTTGTTGATACAACCCCAACACTTGATACAACGAGAAATAGCGAGCATAAAACACCGATTAGCCCTATTCCAAGTGCGATTGTAAGTAGTAACGATAGACCGCCAACAGCCGCAATAACAATACCGAAAACAAATAATGTCTTCTCATTCACTTTTCCTGCTAAGCGACCAGTAACTTGACTAGCAATAATAATACCAATACCGTTAATCGCAAAGAACAAACTAAACTCTTGCGGTGATGCCCCGTATATATTTTGCAACACAAATGGTGAACCAGAAATATAAGCAAACATTGCAGCTGTTACTAATCCTTGCGACAATGCATAACCCATAAATAAACGATCTTTCAGAAGCTTTCCGTATGTCGCCAGCGTTCCCGACAAACCACCTGTCTCTCTTTCTTCAGGTGGTAATGTTTCACGTAATACGAAAGTAGCTGATATTAGCATGAATACACTAATTGCTCCAAGAACGATAAAAACGCCGCGCCATGATGTGAACTGTAATAATTGCCCTCCAATAATCGGTGCCAAAATAGGTGCTGCTCCGTTTACTAGCATAAGCAGTGAGAAAAACTTCGTCATTTCAGAACCTGAATACATATCACGTACCATTGCACGTGATATAACGATACCAGCAGATCCTGAAGCACCTTGTAAGAAACGTAAAAGCACTAAACTCCAAATCGATGGTGCAACAGCACAAAGTAAAGAAGAAGCAACATAAATAATAAGAGCGATAATAAGAGGTTTGCGCCTTCCGTAAATATCACTAATTGAACCAACAAATAACTGTCCTACTGAAAGTCCAAGCAAACAAGCTGTTAATGTAAGCTGCGCAAGGGATGCACCCGTTTGTAAATCATCTGTTAACTTCGGTAAAGAAGGCAAGTACATATCAATAGATAATGGCCCAATTGCCGTAAGTGTCCCTAATACAAGAATCATCCATAACCTGTTTGTCTTTACAGGTTTATATACTTCGTGATTAACTCCATTCACTTTTTTCATTCACCCTTTCATATAAAAAATCTAATCGTAACAATTATAGTTACAACATAAATATACGTCAAGTATACCGTATTTTCCTGTTTAATAATGTAAAAAAAGCGATAGAATCTCTATCGCTTTACTTTTTCAAATTACTATTTGTAAATTTAGATACAGATGCCATCATTTCTCCTGTGTCTAAATATGTGATTTGAATTGGATCTCCTACTTCTGTAAACATTGCATATGGGAATTTCTTCGCCGGTACCATGAATACTTTTTGCTCGTTTTCTAATAGTACGTACACAATCGTATTTTCACCTGATTTTTCTTTATACACACGTTGTACAGTACCTTCTTTTTGCGCTTCTTTCCCATTTGAAGTCGGCCTAAATGAATCACCACTTCCGCTCAGCGCATTTTTATAATTCTCAAGTGCTTCTTTTTGCGTTGAACCTGTTGCAAACACTTTTGCATTAGAAGCATATATAACAGTATGAGCACGTACTAATCCCCCGTCATCAATAACCGGTACAATCCAAGAAGGTTTACCATATACGTTATAAATAACCGGCATTGTTCCATGCCATTTCTCTCTCTTAAAGGAATTATCCACTACTTCTGTAGCAGCCGAACCGTCCATAATTCCCTTCACTTCTTTTCCGTTATAGTAATACAACTTTCCTGTACGTGCATCAACTAATGAGTAACCGAGGGCAGAATCTACTCCTTCTTTCGGAGAGGTAAAGTCTGTAAAGTAATACAGTTTACCATCCTTTCCGAAGATTGGCGTAACGCCTTCCTTCGTCCCCCACTCAGTCGGAATCTTCATGTCAGTTTGTGAGAATTTCGTATTCCAAAATCCGTGAATATATTTTCCGAAGTACGTATTTAACGTAGATGCTGTTTCATGATTTAATACACCATCAACGAATTTAGGTGCATTCCCTTTATCATATCGTTTCACATCACCTGTTTGTGCATCAACAACGACAACGCCTTCTACTTCAAACCCTGATCTTCCTGAAATAAACTCACCATATGTCATTGTATAATACGGTTTTCCTTTATCATCAACTTCAAATTTTGGTTTCCCTTTAAAAACTAAATCTGGCTCTGCTTTTCGAACGACACGTTCTAATTTATTACCGAAAAACATGCTTGGTACATACTTCATTTTATATCCAAGATGTAATTTTGCTTCCGCATCAGGATTTGTACCTGACATTGTTACGTAACCTGGAATTGTTTCCGCTTTACGTGCTTTAAAAAATCCCGAAACTTCTATTGGTGCTACATACAAGGCTTCACCATTTACCATTTGTGGCGTTAATTCCCCTAGCTCAAAATAAGCTACTTTCGGAATATCACCAAATACCTTTTTCATTTTATTTTCCGCTGTTTTAGGCGGAACTGTAAACGGTTGATCATTTTCAGTAAATGGCTCTGAAATATCTTTCTCTACCTTCACGACTGAATCATATTTCTTTTGCGAGATTACTATATCGTGCAAATAACCAAAATAGCCGTAACTTGCGAGTAAAACAAACATTAGAAGTCCTTTTAACGTACCTTCTAATTTCCCTACCTGCTCTTGTGAGAATAAAACAAGCCCAATTAAAATCGCTACTGCAACAGAATAATGAGTAAGAATAGAATCTGCTCGATCATCAATTAGCCAAAAATATTCATAGATTGCAATACCTATCCAAAATAAAACAGGAATAACTAAAATAGATGATTTCTTACCCTTTACAACTTTCTCATTTCCTCCTTTATCCACAGCGCGAATTTTATTACCGCTTCTAGTCCATGGAATCAAAAACAAAGTGAGAATAGCTAAAACTATAAATTTCATCAAAGGCAATGTCCCCTTTTCTTTTGTCTTCTCCATAAGTATAACAAATAAAGGGTAATCAGGTAAAAATGGGTATGATTATATTTTTTTGCTACTTAATACAATTCCACTCACTGCATATAAAATAGATGCAATATAAAAAATGGTGCCAATCGTAAAGAAATCTACTAAATACCCCGTTGCAATAATCGCTACTGCGCCTCCAATTGATGTCCACACATGATATTTTCCAATCTCATAACCAGCCCTTTCCTGAGCAACCTTTCGCGCTAACGACGTCTTCTCCGTATTACGCTGCACAGCACCTAAAACACCCATTAAAATTTGGAGAATATATACATGCCAAACTTCTGTTACGATAGGAAAACAAAGCATTAATATAGCCATAGACCAGGCGTATACAATTAATAGCTTTCTATCTCCCACTCTGTCAGAAATTCTTCCAACTAACGGATATACTAGAGCTGAAGTTAAGGCAAATAAACCGTACGCCCAGCCAAATTGCGAGAAACTATTTCCAACATTTCGAAGCAATAGTATATAAAAAGGAAATACCATACTACCCGCCATCATAATAATGCTTTGTGAGGCCACAAATCTTCTATATGTCATTTGCTATACTCCTTATAAAATAAATTCACAAACCTTTCCTCTGGGTCTACTTCCTTTTTCTTCTGAAGGAATTCTTCTATGCGAGGATACGCTTTCTTTAGTTGCTCCTTTTCCGGATAAGAATAATATGGTAAATAATAACTTCCATTATGCTTTAAAGTAACATCAATCATCTTCTGAATGACCACTTTTGTCTTCTTTATTTCATCCTCAGAACGCCCTTGATTAATTAGAAGCACAAGCGCAAACATATCATCTTTCGCATAAGATAGCACCGCATTCTCATTCTTTTCTACATAGCGGATTGTAATGTTAAGAAGGTTTAATTCCTCTTCATTTAAAACAATTCGCAAATCATCTATATACTCTGCAAAACCATCTATCGGCACAAAGTACTCTTGTAAAACTTCGGTCAAGTTTGGATTATCGTATTCCATAAAAGCACTATCAGATCTCATTACGTTATTTCGAGTTTCGTACTTACCATCTGTACGTTCAAAATAACTTCTTTGTATATCCCAAAATGCGCCCTTTCCCCAGTCACTATAGCGTGATAACCCCAGTAAGAATTTCGGCGCAGCTATAATAGTTTCTTCTTTTAATTTGCTGTACTCTTTCAACTTCTGTTGATCTTCTGCCAGTACATAATCTGTCACATACATTTCTTTTAAAAATGAATTTGGGGCAACAGAAATACGTGCTAAATGCATACGTATATTCTCATCCCTTCGCACTTTATTCTTAAAGTATGAAGAGTATTCTTTATAATCTAGTACTTTCGTATGAGTTTCATACAATTCATCGTTTGTTAACTGTAGCGTCACATCTAAAATCACACCAAACAATCCATATCCCCCAATTACATACGGAAACAAGTCAGCATTTTCTTCTCTACTTACATTACGCACCGTACCATCTGCCATTAACAATCTGAACGACTCTACTGTATCAATCAATGCTTCATGACGAATATCACGCCCATGGACATTTACACTTAATGAACCGCCCACAGTAAAAATATTTTGAGATTGCATCACTTGAACTGCAAGACCATATGGATTGATTTTCTTTTGAATGTCATTCCATGTGACACCGCTTTGAACTGTAATCCGCTTTTTCTCTGAATCAAATTCTAATATTTTATTATATCCTTTCATATCAAGCATCGTACCGTTCGGATAATATGTCTGTCCGCCTTGGCTATGTTGCATACCTGCAATCGAAATCTTCTCTCCAGAAACATTTGCATCTCGCACCAGCTTTTTTAATGAGCCCTCATCCTCAGCATCTTCAACACGCTTAATTTTTGTTGGAAGCAACTTCCCTACATCGCTCATAATAGGATGATCCAGTTGCCCTTTATATGTATGTATAGATGTCGCGAGCAACACTGTATACGCTACAATTACAACCGCTATTTTTCTTTTTTTCAAATGGCACTCTCCTCGTTTGAAATTCTAATCTCACTAGTACTTCTCTCTATGCTTATTGTACCTACTTTCTTAAAAGGAAAATACTACACTGTCAAAAAGAACTATCTTTCTTTTACTTATTATGAAGCGAAACTATACGCATGATTTAAAAAACATTTAAATATGATGTAGAGGAAAATAACTTAATTCAGGAGGTTGCTATGAAAGCAATTATTTGCACAAAATACGGGCCACCTAACGTTCTCAAGCTTCAAGACGTAAAGAAACCTACTCCTAAAAAGAATGAAGTATTAGTTAAGATTCACGCAACAAGTGTAACAACTGGCGATTGTAGAATGCGAAGCTTTACTAGTCCACTTTTATTTTGGATTCCTATGCGACTTGTATTAGGACTTAGAAAACCGAGAAAACCTATACTGGGAGTAGAATTAGCTGGAGAGGTTGAAGAAATAGGAACAGATGTGACTCAATTCAAAAAGGGAGATTCCATCTTTGCATTAACAGGACTTAACGTTGGTGGTTATGCTGAATACACATGTGTGCATGAAAGTGGATTAATAGCATTAAAACCTACCAATGTGACATATGAGGAAGCTGCCGTTATTCCTTTCGGCGGAACTTCAGCTTTACATTTTTTAAGAAAAGGACACATAAAAAAAGAACAACAAGTACTTATATATGGCGCCTCCGGATCAGTAGGTACCGCCACTGTGCAACTTGCTAAATATTTCGGTGCGACTGTTACAGCTGTTTGTAGTAATTCAAATTTTGAGCTAGTGAAATCTTTAGGGGCTGATAACGCAATTGATTATACGAAAGAAGATTTTACTGAACGAGGCGAGTGCTACGATATAATATTTGATGCAGTTGGAAAGTATAAAAAATCCCTTTGTGAAAAAGCATTAACGCCTAATGGAAAATACGTATCTGTTAATGGCACAATCGCAAAGGTCAGCAAAGACGATATGAGCCTATTAAAACAACTAGCTGAAACAGAAAAGCTAAAACCTGTTATTGATAGAACTTACCGATTGGAAGAAATTTCAGAAGCCCATACGTATGTAGAGGCAGGGTATAAAAAAGGTAACGTTTCTATTACCTTAAAATAAAATATATTCAGAAAATAATATTGACAATTCTTTTTGTAAGATTTACTATTAGTACCATATTTAAAAACTACATACACATACTCTTATCAAGAGTGGCGGAGGGACTGGCCCGATGATGCCCGGCAACCGAGCTTATAACGTATAAGCTAAGGTGCTAATTCCTGCAGAACGATTTTCGTTTTGGAAGATGAGAGAGGAACCTATTTCGTCTATTCGGCACCTCTCTTATTTTTGAGAGGTGCTTTTTATTTTGGAACGCATATTAAGGAGGAACTATAAATGAAAAAGGTATTATTAAGTATTGTAAGTGGAGCTGTATTAGTGTTAGGCGCATGTGGTGCTAATTCTGATAAAGAGGTAAAAGTATTAGATGAGAAAAAGATTACCGTTGGTGTAACAGGCGGACCGCATGAACAAATTTTTGAAAAGGTGAAAGAAGTTGCAGCAAAAGATGGTCTCCAAATCGACGTAAAGGTATTTAATGATTATGTAGCACCAAACGTATCTTTAGATGAAAAAAGCCTCGATGTAAATAGCTACCAAACTAAATCTTATTTAGACGTATTTAAAGCTGAACGTAATATGAAATTAACTGAAGTATTTTCCACAGTAACATTCCCTATGGGTATATACTCGAAAAGCTTAAAAGATGTAAAAGAATTAAAAGAGGGCGACGCAATTGCTGTCCCAAATGACCCAACAAATGAGCTGCGTGCTTTAAAGCTATTTGAAAAAGCAGGAGTTTTAAAAGTTGATCCAAAGGCTACGGAAAAAGCGACTGCAAAAGATGTAATTGAAAATCCGAAAAATTTAAAGATTGTTGAATTAGAGGCATCTCAATTACCAACGCAGCTAAGTGAAGTGAAAGCGGCTGCGATTAATACAAACTTTGCATTAGGCGCAAAATTAAGTCCAGCGAAAGATTCTATTTTCCGCGAAGGAAAAGATTCACCCTATGTGAACTGGGTCGTTGTTCGTACTGAAAATAAAGATGATGCAGTTGTAAATAAATTGAAGAAAGCTTATCAATCTAAAGAAGTAAAAGATTTCATTGAGAAAAAATTCGATGGTTCTGTTTTACCGTCTTGGTAGGAGCTGACTATAATGATTGAATTAAAAAACGTCTCCAAAGTATTTACAACAAAAAAAGGGAATGTTGAGGCCCTTAAATCAACTTCCCTTAAAGTAAAAAAGGGCGCGGTATTTGGAATCATTGGATATAGCGGCGCTGGTAAAAGTACATTAATTCGCTGTGTAAATTTATTAGAAAAACCAACGACAGGAAATATCATTATAAACGAACAAGATTTAACAACCTTATCGACAAAAGAACTCGCAAAAGCGAGACAAAAGATCGGCATGATTTTTCAAGGATTCAATTTACTTAAAACCGTTACCGTTTATGAAAACATCGCACTACCCTTACGTCTATCTGGTCTTCCCAAAGATGAAATTGAAAAAAGGGTAGAAAAGTATTTACGCATTGTTGATCTCTTTAATAAAAAAGATGCCTATCCAAGTGAACTTTCTGGTGGTCAAAAACAGCGTGTAGCGATCGCTCGCGCACTATCTCATGAGCCTGAAGTGTTATTAAGTGATGAAGCAACGAGCGCATTAGATCCGGAAACGACCGATTCTATTCTTGATTTATTATTAAAGATCAACGAAGAAATCGGAATTACGATTTTGCTAATTACACACGAAATGAATGTCATCCAGCGTATATGTGACCAAGTTGCTGTAATGGAACATGGATCTGTCGTTGAAAGTGGAACCGTAAAAAATATTTTCACAAACCCACAACATGTAACAACGAAGAAATTTGTAAATAGCGCATTTGCAGCTAAAATTCCAGAAGACGTACAGAAAGAACTACAAAGTACTGGAGAAATCGTAACACTTTCATTTATTGGAACCTCTTCAGGAGAGCCAGCGTTAGCTGTCGCTACAAAACGTTTCCACGTATACCCTAATATTTTATCAGGCAATATTACGCAGCTAAAACATGAGGCATATGGGAGACTGATCGTTCATATGCAAGGTGAAAAAAGTGAAGTACACCGTGCCTTATCATTTTTACAAGAAAAAGGGATCATCGTAGAAGGAGGTAGAACAGATTATGGGAAACAAGTCCTTTTTGGATGAGTGGGGTAACGTAATATGGGAAGCAACGATTCAAACCTTTCAAATGACATCTATTTCACTACTTATCTCTATTCTAATTGCGTTACCACTCGGTGTAACACTCGTTTTAACAAGACCTGGTGGCCAACTAGAGAATAAAATCGTATATCCGATTCTTAATACAATTATTAATGTCATTCGCTCTCTGCCATTTATCATTCTATTATTCTTTATTTTACCTTTTACAAAATTTCTAATGGGGACATCTATTGGTGTGCAAGGTGTTATCGTACCACTTGTCGTATTCACAGCTCCCTATATTGCTCGTTTAATGGAAACGGCTTTACTAGAAGTGGACCGTGGTGTTATTGAAGCATATCAAGCAATGGGAATTTCTACTTTAAAAATCATTTGGCACGTCATGGTTAAAGAAGCTCGTCCATCTCTCGTACTCGGATTAACAATCGCAACGATCGGCTTAATCGGTGCAACAGCAATGGCTGGACTTGTAGGTGCTGGCGGGCTAGGGGACTTAGCATATCGCTTTGGGCATTTACGCTATGAACCTGAAGTAATGTATGCAACCGTCTTTATTTTAATCATTCTCGTTCAAGGATTACAGTCATTAGGGAATGGTATAGCACGAAGATTGAAGAAAGATTAAAAAGAGGGTATCTCACTAAAGTGAGATACCTTCTTTTTATCTTTTAAATCCACCTTCTGAATGAATAACTTGCCCTGTAATCCACCCTGCTTCTTCACTTACTAAAAACTTGATTAGTCTTGCTGCATCCTTCGGCTCACCAATTCTGCCAAAAGGAAACATCGGTTTTAACCCTTGCTTTATCTCTTCAGTCATCCATCCTGTATTAGTTGGACCTGGATTAATCGCATTCACTGTTATACCTAAATGGGCTACCTCCGCTGACAACGTACTAGTAAGAGCGTCAATAGCTCCCTTCGTTGTCGCATACGCTAACTCTCCGGCCATAGGTCCTTTAAATTGCCCCGAAGTAATATTAACAATTCTACCACCGGACTTCTTCTTGAATCCACGTGCAAATTCACTACTCAACAGTGTAGTCGCACGAACATTTACCATGTAATGATTATCTAGTACTTCGGCAGTCAAATTAGAGAAATCATTATTCGTAGAATACGCTGCATTATTAATTAATATATGAGGGTACCCTAGTTGTTCAGTGACTTTATTTATAAGCTGCTTTGGTGCATCATTCCGAGTTAAATCTAACTCCATGCTTGATGCTTTCACACCGTTTTGTAACAGCTCTTCTTTTAATTGTATTTGTTCATTTTTCTCAACGCCCCAAGGCATGTCTTTATCGTAATTCGTCCAGTACGTAAAAAATACATCGTATCCTGCTTCAGCTAATTCTTTACAAATCGCTGCTCCAATACCATCTAGACGACTAACACCTGTAACAACAGCTACTTTATTTTTCAATTGATTCATACTATACTCCTCCAAGTTTAAAGGACGCATATTTTATATAAGAGATATAAATTTCCCCGCAAAAAAAGACAGATACATAAAATAGGCATCTATCCTTACAAAAGGGATGTACAAGCCAAATATGCAGTCCTTGCATGATTTACAGATAGCTAAATAAACCCTCACTTATGAGAGAAAAATTCATCTATCCAATTTCTAATCATTACAAGTTCATCCACATATTGAGTCTTTGTCCCCTCTCCATATATCTCCAAATTTTATTTTATCATTAAAGATTTAATATTTCAAAAAATAAAATAACCACTCCTATTTATGAAGTATCATGTACTATAAACCATAGCTAATAACTAATTTAAATTTAAGTGTATACATTTATCATTACCTATTCGTTGTATAAGTGTAGGGAGGAAAAATGATGGAAAAAGAAAATATATTGACCTCCTATCTTATCAGTTTAGGAGAGGAAGTGTTCAAACTATTACTAGCGGAAGGGGCTATAAAAGAAGATGCAGAAGACATCATCCAAAATACTTTCTATAAAGTATACACGCTGCTAGATGATCTAACCGAGAGTAACATACGGCCATGGTTTTTTAGAGTCGCACTAAACGAATACATTGACTTGAAGAGAAAAAAAGAACAGCAAAACATCTATTTAACTGAAGAGATTTATTCAAAACTACAATATACAGATCGAGAATTAGATGCTGTTTTAAATAAAGATGAGATTTTCTATCTATTAAAAGATATAAAACTAGAATATAAAGAAGCCTTCTTTTTAAAGTACTACTACAACTTTTCATATGAAGAAATCGCCCTAATACTAGATATTAAAGTGAACAGCGTCAAACAAAAGTTACATCGCGCGCGTAAAACAATTCATTCTACAGTAGGAGGAAAAACTTAATGGATACTTCTTTAAAAGATGCATTAAAAAAAGCGAAAAGGAAACAGTTACTTAAAATCATCATTACTTCTATTATCGTTGTAATCATGCTTATCCCTATAATTTATAAGATTGGCAATTACTTCGCAGCGAAAAGTTCTACGAAACTTCACGAACATCTCTTTTTACATAACGCAATTGCAGAACCGAATGTACAAATTGATTCTCAAGTAACGAGTAATTCATCCATGTTTGGCGGCAATATTATATCAAATCGTTCCAAAAACATTAACGGTTATGTAGTCCCTGGAATACATTAACAAGCTCCTATGGTTGGCTCCGTATCAATATCGATTCCAATGAATTAACGCCTGGTTTTTATTGGTCCAATACAGAGTTCTATGAGTACGATAAACAAACAAAGAAAAAATTTGCAACATTTTATAATCCCTCTATTAAGGAATATTTTGATGGTGTCCAAAATGAATTAGGGGAAGTTTCACAAATGAACAACTATGTTGCCGAAGTCGCTATCTCTTTCAATCAACCCTATACATTAAAAGAAGTTCAAACAAAAATACCAGATAACTTAAATATCGTATGGCTATATATGACCTCACCTATTGGAGATGAAAGTAAAGGGCCTGCTGGTATGCCAGTTTACGGATTCAATCCAGACAAGTCTCCTGAGGAAGCGTACAAAGAGTTCGTTGATTCACTTAAACAATACGATGACGATGGATATGACAAATATATTCAGGATTTTTTAAAATCAAACAAAAACAAACCATTCGATCAAGTGAAAATTTTAGGTGTTATGCTAACAGGAAAAACGGAAAACTTTAAGGCATTAGAAAACCAAGGCTTTATTCGCGGTGCTTCTGTAGGAGTGACTGCGCAAGTTGTTCCTTACATAAAACCGGAGAAATAATAAGGAACGCCCAGATAAACTTAAAGAACGTACATGAATCTGTTTACTACGGGAGCTATCCGCTAAAATAGATAGCTCCCATCCCTCATTTATTGCTCAACTTTCAAAAATAAACTTCACAATATTTTATGTGCAATTTTACAAATAAAAAATCATAAATTTGTTCACATTATATCCATTGTGAATTTATTCACAATGGATATATAATAAACATGTAAATACAATACATTGGAGGGATTTCAATGGTTATCAACTTTTTAAGAACTGATAAACGCGCTACTTTCATACTATTATTTTTACGACTTTACATAGGATATGCATGGCTCGCTGCTGGAATAGGCAAAGTTTTTGGACAGTCTTTTGATGCAAGTGGTTTTCTAAAAGGAGCTATCGCTCAAGCATCAGGTAGTCACCCTGCAGTACAAGGTTGGTGGGCAGATTTCCTTCAACATTTTGTTCTTCCAAACGCAGACCTATTTAGCTTTTTAGTTCAATGGGGAGAAATTTTAGTAGGTCTCGGTTTGATTTTAGGCGGATTAACAAAAACAGCTGCATTTTTCGGAATCATAATGAACCTTTCATTTTTATTAAGCGGAACTGTTAGTGTAAACCCAAACCTGCTTATTTTAACTATGTTCATTTTAGTTGCAGGACAGAATGCTGGACGTATTGGATTAGATGGTTATGTTTTCCCAAAACTTTTCGGTAAAAACAACCGCAAAACATATAAATTAAGTAAAACTGCATAGTAATAGTTCATCTTTAAAATATAAATAAGAAGAGAGCCTGAATGTAGGCTCTTTTTCTTATTTACACCAAATTTAAACCTTTAGCGAACCACGAAAACCTCTGGCAGCATAATAGGAATCTGCTCCATTGTGGTACACAAAAACGTGTCCAAAGCGATAATCGCAAAATAGAGCTCCACCGAGTTCTCTAATATCAGAAGGTGTTTGCACCCAACTCGATGATTTCATGTCAAACTCTCCAAGTTGTTGCAACTCTCGATATTGTTCTTCAGTTAATAGTTCAATACCCATAGCAGTTGCCACATCAATAACGTTATTTTCTGGTTTATGTTTTTTTCTTGATTCTAACGCTTCAAGATCATAACAAAGGCTTCTGCGGCCTTTAGGACTCTCCTTTGAACAATCATAGAAAGTATACTCATCCTTCTCTTTGTCATAACCAACAACATCCGGTTCACCGCCTGTTACTTCCATTTCATTAAGTGACCATAACTTTTCAGGGGTAGCATTCAGCTTTACCTCAACTTTAGCCCATTCAAGTCCTTCATGGCGGTTCATGTTTTTCTCAAAACGAGCTTTTAATACTTTTAATAGTTCTTCACGCTGTTCTACTGGTAACACATTTTTATTCTCTGTCATATTAGTCCTCCGAATTACGTTTCCTTATAATCACTTAAATCTTCTCAATAATGGTTTAAATGCAGTTTACAACAAATTATATAATTTGTTGTATCTCTTTTTCAACAATCTAACCCGATTGCACAACGAAAAATCCCTGTGCGGATATCCATTATATAGTACTAAAACCCTCCATACTTTCTCCAAGAATATAGTGTGAAAACCACATCAAATTCTGCTTCATAATAGCTACATGAATTCCTGGCTGGTCAGAACTATACGCCATTCCTTTAAATATAATTAATTCTGTATCAACTTCCATATCCCTTAATCCTTGATATAGCTCATATGCGTTTAGAACTGGGATTCTTGCATCCTTTTCGCCATGTTGGATTAAAGTGGGAGTACAGGCTGATTTAATATACGTCATTGGTGATGTTTTAGTATAAATCTCTGGATCATTCCATGGAGTATTCCCTAAATACATTCTAATAAAATAAGGTATATCCGTATTTGCATAATGGGTACTCCAATTAGTAATTCCGCCTCCAACTGAAATAGCTTTAAATCTACTACTAAATGTAGAACAGAAAGCTGATATATATCCCCCGTTACTCCATCCCATAACTCCTACTCTATCTTTATCTACAATCCCTTGATCAACTAATTTATCCACTCCAGATATAACATCATCGTAGTCAGCAAGTCCTTGTTTTCTATAGTTTGCTTTTAAGAATTCATTACCATAACCAGAACTTCCTCTGTAGTTTGGCTCTAAAATGATAAAGCCTTTTTCGATAAACTGTTCAATAGGGTATTTCTCATTAAAACAGTCTGAGAATATGGAAAAGGATGCCCAAGCCGGACCGCCATGGATTACTACTAATAAAGGATATTCTTTATTGGAATCAAACTCTACTGGGGTTGATAAAACACCCTCTATTTCAAGACCATCACTATTTTGCCATGAGATTATTTCCCTGTTACTTTTAAGCTTACCTTTAAAAAAGCTATTTTCATCCGTTATTTTTTCAGTATCTAAATAGATTTCAAAGGTTTCATTTGTTATAGCCTTATTATAGGTTATATGATTTCCATCCCTTGTTATAGAGGCATCCATTATAAAGCTATCTACTTTTTCGCTTAACATTTCCACAGTGCCATCCTCACGTAGCAATCCAATAAGGTAATTCGTTTTATCCTGCCATCTAATTAAAATTCCTTTAGCTGTCCACTGTAATGGCATAACCGTACTATCAAAATTTATTAAAGGTTGAATTACCTCTCCAGTATTCATATCATATATCTCTAATGTACTGTCTTGTATATGGGTCTTATAGTGCTCCTTCTCTCTTATACTTGCTGCGTAACATATTTTGCTGCCTTCAGGAGAAAAGCAAACGCTCCCTCCCAACAACTTATCTATATTCAGCCTTTGTAACTCTCCAGCTTTAATATGTAGTATGTATAGATCTCCATTCATATAATCTCCCATATTTGAGCTTGGTGTAGCCATGAATACAACCTTTTTCCCATCATTTGAAATATCAAATTCATGGATATGAAAATCCTTCCCATCAGTTAGTTGATAAACAACACTCTTTTCGTTTTCATACTTATCATTTTGTATCACTTTTTCTATTTCAATGTAATATAAACAATTGTTCTGGTGTTCCTTACCTATATGTTGAAAATCCCCATATCGTTCCTTACGTTTCTTTATCTCCTCACATTCTTTTGACTGCGTAACATAATAAAAACCATTTCCAGTAGGCTCCCATTTGAATGTACTAACCCCTTCTTTCTCATCAGTAATTTGAACCCCGTCATAACCATCTATTGACTTAACAAAGATCTGATTCTTCTTATTAGCCCCGTCACCAACTGGGCTAAGGTATGCAATATTCCTAGAATCTGGAGACCATAGTGGAGATGTACTATCTATAACCCCAGTTGTTAATAGATAACTCTGCCCCTTATCTTTTTCATATATCCATACATGATTCCTATATGTATTGTCTTTCCAGTTAGTCATCTTCTTAACAAATGCTACGTTTTTTCCATCATCACTTATATTTGTACTTGATAAGGTTGGTAACGAAATAATCTCTTCTATACTTAAATAGGTTTTCACTTTCATTAATAAGCCCCCTTGTAATACCTAGTAATCTATCGTCTCTTCTTTTCGTAATAAAGGAAATTGTTCACGAATACTTAAAATGATAGCGGAAGATTCAGATAAATGAAAGCGATTCTGTTTCAAATCCGATAAAGTGAAACTTTAATCAGTGGGGTTCTGTCCATCCCCCACAGCTAGTTCCTCGCCCCTCTTTAATCCATTTATCGATTTTAGATGTTCTTTTTCTTTTGGACACAAAAACACCCCTTTAGATAAAAATATCCAAAGGGGTGAAGCTTCACAAATTTATTTCAAATCTACCAACCTTCTACTCAACCGTAACAGATTTAGCTAAGTTACGTGGCTTATCAACGTCACACTCGCGGTGAAGTGCTGCGTAGTATGAGATAAGTTGGAATGGAATGACTGCTACTAGCGGCGCTAGTGCTTCATGTACAGCTGGTAATACGAAGCTGTCACCTTCCATTTCTAAGCCTTTCATTGAGATGATACATGGGTTAGCTCCGCGTGCTACTACTTCTTTCACATTACCACGAATTCCAAGGTTTACGTGCTCTTGTGTAGCAAGGGCGATAACTGGTGTACCATTTTCGATTAAGGCAATTGTACCGTGTTTTAATTCTCCTCCAGCAAATCCTTCTGCTTGGATGTAAGAGATTTCTTTTAGTTTTAACGCACCTTCTAAACCTACGAAGAAGTCTACGCTACGTCCGATGAAGAAGCAGTTGCGTGTTGTTGATAAAAATTGTTTTGCTAATGCGTCCATTTCTTCTTTTTGATCACAAAGTACTACCATTGCGTTTGCTACAAGCCCTAGTTCGTGAGTTAAATCGAAATCAAGAATTTCACCTTTAGCTTTAGCAATGTCAGCTGCTAAGATTGAAAGTACTGCAAGTTGTGCTGTGTAAGCTTTCGTTGATGCAACTGCAATTTCTGGTCCTGCGTATAGCGGAAGTGTATAATCAGCTTCACGAGAAAGCGTAGAACCAGGTACGTTTGTAATTGTTAATGCTTTATGGCCCATTTCATTTGTTTGCACAAGTACTGCACGGCTATCAGCTGTTTCACCACTTTGTGAAATATAAATGAAGAATGGTCTTTCTGTTAATAATGGCATGTTGTAAGAGAATTCACTTGCTACGTGTACTTCAACTGGTAATTTCGCGAACTTCTCAATGAATTGCTTTCCAACAAGACCTGCATGATAACTTGTTCCGCATGCAATGATATAAATACGATCGCTATCTAAAATTGCGTTACGGATATCTTCATCCAGTTCAATCTCGCCATTTTCACCTTGGTACTTTTGAATAATATTACGGATTACAAGTGGTTGCTCATCGATTTCTTTAAGCATGAAATGAGGATACGTTCCTTTTTCAATATCACTTGCGTCTAATTCCGCTGTAAACGGTGCACGTTCAATCGTTTCACCTTGTAAGTTTTTAATTGTAATACTTTCTTTCGTTACAATTACGATTTCTTTATCCATTAATTCGATAAATTGATCTGTAACTTGTAACATCGCCATAGCGTCGCTCGCCACAACATTAAAGTTGTCACCAACACCTACTAATAGCGGGCTTTTGTTTTTAGCAACATAAATCATGTTTGGATTTTCAGCATCAAGTAATCCGATTGCATAAGAGCCATGTAAAAGAGATAGCGTATTACGGAACGCTTCTTCTACACTTAGTCCTGTGCTCACTTGTTGTTCCATAAGCTGTACGATAACTTCTGTATCTGTCTCACTTACGAACGTTACATCTTGTAAATATTCTTTTTTCACTAATTCATAGTTTTCAATTACACCGTTATGAACTAGCGTAAAGCGTTTTGATGTACTTTGATGCGGATGCGCGTTTACTTTGCTTGGAACACCGTGTGTAGCCCAGCGCGTGTGTCCGATTCCCACGCTTGCTGCTACATTCTCTTCTACGACTTCGCGAAGTTTTGCAATACGGCCTTTTTCTTTGTATACAACAACACCGTTCACTGCTTGTACTGCAATACCTGCTGAATCATATCCACGATATTCTAGCTTTTCTAAACCTTTTAATAAAATTTCCTTTGCATCTTGCTCTCCAATAAATCCTACGATTCCACACATGTTTAGTCGCCGTTACAAATGCTTACACTGCTCTGCGAACATGTAACGACATAGTCCGATACCATTTTTATTTGTATTAAAAAACGGATTACATATTGCTAGCCCTGTAAGCTTGTAACGGCTTTCACCTTCCTCTCGATTGGGTTAAAGTCCGTATATACTTATACAGCTAGTATTCATCCGTTCCTTTTCTCTCATCACACTTTCACCTTTGTCCACTAAGTCACCTTAATGTTTTAAGTAAAAGCTTGCGGTTGTGATGAACAACCGGGAGTTATCCGCCGAAATCTCGATAAAACTCCTCCTCGTCAACTACACTACTTGTAGTTCTGGCGCTTTTATAATTTACAATATTTCCTTTGAGAAAAAGAACAAGACAATCGTATAACAAACAATA
Organism: Bacillus sp. NPDC060175; assembly: GCF_042728695.1. NCBI lineage: Bacteria > Bacillati > Bacillota > Bacilli > Caryophanales > Bacillaceae > Bacillus > Bacillus sp. NPDC060175. Next base: position 7,520 of record NZ_JBHWYR010000013.1, on the reverse strand, counting down.
TAAATCGTCAATGAAATTTTTTTCATTGTCTATAAAACATATGAAAAAGGAGCACTTTTTGTGCTCCTTTTTCATAGAATCGGCGAATTATTCAACGCCAACTTCAGCTTTCACAACTTCTACAATACGATGTACATACCCATCACAAATTTCTTGTGTCGGTGCTTCTGCCATTACACGAATAAGTGGTTCTGTTCCAGATGGACGAACAAGAATACGACCGTCTCCGTTCATTTCTTCCTCTACAACACGAATAATTTCTTTAATTTTCTCATTTTCTAATGCTAGTTTTTTATCTGTTACACGAACGTTTACTAGTAATTGTGGGAATTTTGTCATCTCGCCTGCAAGCTCAGATAATGGCTTTTTCGTCATTTTCATGATGTTTACAAGTTGAAGTGCACTTAACATTCCATCACCAGTTGTAATGTAATCAAGTAAGATAATGTGACCTGATTGTTCTCCGCCCAGGTTATATCCACCACGTTTCATCTCTTCCATTACGTAGCGGTCACCCACTGCTGTTTTATCACTTGTAATATTGTTCGCTTCAAGTGCTTTGTAGAAGCCTAAGTTACTCATAACTGTTGAAACAACTGTATTATGTTTCAATTGACCAGTTTCTTTCATATACTTCGCACAAATAAACATAATTTGATCGCCATCAACGATGTTTCCTTTTTCATCTACCGCGATTAAACGGTCGCCATCACCATCAAAAGCAAGTCCGATATCAGCACCTTTTTCTTTTACTAATTCAGCTAAGACTTCTGGATGTGTAGATCCTACGCCTTCGTTAATATTCATACCGTTTGGAGAAGTTCCCATCGTTGAAATATCAGCTTCTAAGTCTGCAAATAAGTATGGAGCTAAAGAAGAAGTTGCACCGTGTGCGCAATCTAAAGCAATATGTAAACCAGAGAAATCTTCCTCTACAGTTTGTTTAATGTATTGTAAATATTTTTGTCCACCTTCAAAGTAATCACTCACTTGGCCAAGGTTAGTACCTGTTGGACGTGGTAACTCGTCAACTTCTTTGTCTAATAATGCTTCAATTTCTGCTTCTTGCTCATCTGTTAATTTGAAACCATCTGAACCGAAGAACTTAATTCCGTTATCTTGTACTGGATTATGAGATGCAGAAATCATAACACCCGCTTGTGCATCTAAAGCTTTTGTTAAATAAGCCACACCTGGTGTAGAAATAACACCAAGACGCATTACTTCTGCTCCAGTTGATAATAGACCTGCTACTAAAGCTCCTTCTAGCATATGTCCAGATACACGTGTATCACGGCCAATAATTACTTTTGGACGATCTGTATCTTTTGTTAATACATAGCCGCCAAAACGTCCAATTTTGAATGCTAATTCAGGTGTTAATTCCTTATTTGCAACCCCGCGTACTCCATCTGTACCAAAATATTTACCCATTATGATTCGCTCCTTTTTCTTGCTCTTTTTGATTATCTACTGTTGGTTCTTTACCCGGTTCTTGACCAGTTTCTTTGTCTTTTTCTTTATCTTTATTTTTTTCCTGATCCTTTTCTGGATCTGGTTCAGGATTTTTTGGCTTTTCAGTTTGATTTCCCTGATTGTTTGTTGAATCTGGGTGTTCAATATTACCCTGTACTTCTTTATCTGGCTTTTCTTTCTTCACAATTGCAACTTTAGCACTTTTTTGTTTTGGCTCTATCGAAATATTACCAGGACCGCTTACTTGAATAGAAATATCTTTTGTTCCCGGAGATGCATTTTGTAGATTCATCACCGCTGTTATTTGAGCAGCTGTTATTTTATCTACTATACTTGCTTCTCCTGAAATATCAACGCTTATCTTCCCATCCTGCGGCGAAAGTAGCTGAGCAGTAACATCATTCGGAATTCCATTTTTTTGAATCAGGATACCATCAATAGTTTTACTTTTCGTTTGCTTTACTTTTTGTACCCCTACTGAAACCTTCACTTGATTTGGTTTTGCACTTGTGACACCCTTTGGCAATAAAACAGAGGCATCGAATGTTGTAGAATCCGTCAATTGACTAAGATCTACCTCGACCCCCTCTATAGATTGTATATTATCCAAAATGTCTTTTGGACCGGCTATCGTTACTTCCTTCGGCTCAACACTGATATTTGTAACAGCCAATCCTTCTGGTAAACTACCCTTTTTTGTATATGTTACAGGAACAGTTTTTTCAGTATTATTTGCTGTAGCTTGCGTTGCTACATTCAATGTTACACTTATTTTAGATGGATTCGTTTTTACATTTAAACGTTTTCCTTCTTTATTGTACAATGTAACCTCTGCTGTTTTTGTAACAGTTTTATTAACATCTTTTAAATCTATATATGCCTTAGCAGATGAAATACTTTCTATTTCTTCTTTCGTCCCAACTACCTCAACAGTATCAGGCTTAATACCTGATTTTTCAAGAGTAGCACCCGCTGGCATCTGATCTTCATTTGATAATTTCAAGTCTACATGAACATACTTTTTCGCTTTTTCATGCAGAGTGACTTTAATTGTTGCTGGTTGGACTGTTCCTTTCACATCATCTGGAAGCCCATTCGCTTTTAAAGAAACTTCATAAGTTCCTTTTGGACTATCTCGCAAATCAACTGATATATCAAATTGTTTTTTTGCTTTTGCTGTAGCAACTGCTGATTTTGGGCCTTCCAACTTCACCTTGACTCCACCTGCTGGAATACCACTTACAATATATTTCTCTTCATCATACTTAAGGGTAATAGGGTAATCAGTTAATGTTTCTTTTGTTTCATTTACGAAAGGTAATATACTCGATGTCGTATTTTTTTCAGTTAAAGTTGCTGACATAAAAAGCATACACGACAATAGTAATGAGATTCCTTTTAAAAACCAATGATTCTCCATTAACTTATCCATGACGCTTTCTCCTCCAATTCCATAAAGACGAAGAAGTCGTTTTTTCGTTCCCACTAAATTCTGCTAACAACATATCCTTTAGCTGTTCTTTCTTCAAATCACGATGTAACTTACCGTTTTTTGTTAAAGAAATTTGACCTGTTTCTTCCGACACAACTACTGTAATACTATCCGTTACTTCACTAACTCCCATTGCAGCACGATGCCTAGTTCCTAACTCCTTAGAAATAAACGGGCTTTCTGATAAAGGAAGATAACATGCTGCTGCTTTAATTGTACTTCCTTGCATAATTACTGCTCCGTCATGAAGAGGCGTATTTGGGATGAAAATATTTATTAGTAATTCCGATGATACGTTTGCATTTAGCGGAATACCCGTTTCCACATAATCACCCATCCCGGTCTCTTTTGATAAGGTAATTAATGCACCAATTCTACGTTTCCCCATATATTCCGTTGCTTTCGCTATCGCTGTAGCAACAATTTCAGGTTCCTCATCCTCTTGAGTCCCCACACGCGAAAATAAGCTACCCCGGCCTAGTTGCTCAAGTGCTCTTCGTAATTCTGGCTGGAAGATAATAATAACGGCTAAAAATCCCCACGTTAATACTTGTTCCGTTAGCCAATATAGCGTATGCAATTCAAGTAACATACTAATCATCCGGACGACAATAATAACTGTAATACCTTTTAAAAGTTGCACAGCTTTCGTGCCCCGGATTATAAGAATTAGCTTATATATAATAAACCATACAACAGCAATATCTAATGCCGTACTAAGATATTTCAAAATGGTCGTATCTTCAAAAGGCATGCTAACCCTTCCTCCTACTTACGAGCAATTCTATCCGTATATTGAAATATTGTTTTATGCTCTATCTGTATGTATTTCCAACAACTAGTTAATTATACCATACATGAAACAAACGACAATTACAAACGACCCCTTTCGGCCTAAATTGGTAAGATGTCAAACTTTCTTATCCTACAGTACAGTATAATATAAGTCATTATTATACGCCTATTTTCAAATAAAAAAAGCAACTTCTCAGTTGCTTTTCTTACATTTATTTTAGTTTTTCACCGAACAAAGAACCCATTAAAGCAACTGCTGTTGTTGCTGTTCTGTTTCTCTCATCTAAAATCGTATTTACTTCAACAAATTCAGCAGATGTAACAATATCAGCTTCTGCTAACATTTCCATCGCTAAGTGGCTTTCACGATACGATAGACCACCAATTACAGGCGTCCCAACTCCTGGTGCATCATGAGGATCAAGACCATCTAAATCTAATGATAAATGAACACCGTCAGTATGAGATAAGTAAGCAATTGTTTCTTCCATAACAGCCGTCATACCCATACGATCAATTTCATGCATTGAAAATACTTTAATGCCTTCATTACGAATAAAGTCTTTTTCCCCTTCATCTAATGCACGTGCACCGATAATTACAACGTTCTCTTTTTTCACTTTCGGGTATGATCCGTATAAGTCTACAAGTGAAGAATGTCCATAACCTAAACTTGCAGCAAGTGACATACCGTGAATATTTCCCGATGGTGAAGTTTCTTCTGTATTTAAATCACCGTGTGCATCATACCAAATAACACCTAAATTTTTATAATGTTTCGCTACACCAGCTAGCGTACCGATAGCAATACTATGATCACCGCCTAATACAAGTGGAAAACGACCTTCTTCTATAATATGATCAACCTTAGTCGCTAGTTCATTACATACAGTTGCAACTTGGGTAAGGTTTCGTAATTTTGTATTTTCATCTACTTCTTTTTCTCTCTCTATACATATATCTCCCATATCTTTTACGTCATATCCAATTTGTTCAATTCTTTCAACTACCCCTGCATAACGGATCGCGCTTGGTCCCATATCAACCCCACGACGCATCTGTCCTAAATCCATTGGAACTCCAATAACTGAGATTTCTTTTTTCATAGATAGTATCCCCCTTTTATGCCTTCACTAAATATTTTAAATCTTTTATATAGTCTGACTCAACTCGACATTTTTCTGCATGGATATACATTTTATTCACTTATATTTACGTTGGAATCCCAATTTTTAAACTATTCGATGTATAAAGTTAACTTAATGAACCAACTAACTTTTCTATCAGCTAATATTTTTATCAGTGCTTTTCTCCATCACCACCTAGAATTACACAAAATATCCTCAAATAACTGAACAAAAAAACACTTCTACATTTAGAAGCGTTTTTCTGATGCTAGTTTCCACACTGCTGCAATATTTTTTGCTGTCATTTCGATATTCTCTTCTGCCGCTTTATATGCTTCTTCTAATGTCATTGGACTAGCTGTAATACTAAACACTGCATCAATTCCCTTTTCATAAACAATTGCATAGTTCGGAGATACAGATCCACCAATAGCAATTACAGGGATATGACGACATTTCGCCCGCTTCGCGACACCAACAGGAGCTTTTCCATAAGCTGTTTGTTCATCTATTCTTCCCTCACCAGTTACAATAAGATCGGCACCCTCTATACACTTATCAAAATTTGTATAATCTAATACAATTTCAATCCCTTTTCTTAGCTGTCCCTTTAGCACTGCAACGACAGCAGCTCCCATTCCTCCAGCTGCCCCCGCACCCGGTATTTCAGATACATCAAAAGACACATGTTGTTTAAGTATATTAGCATAATGTTTTAAATTCTCATCTAGCTCTTTCATCATCTCTACATTCGCACCTTTTTGTCTCGCAAATACAAAAGACGCCCCGCTCAGTCCAACTAAAGGGTTATCTACATCACATGCTGCCTCTAATTTTATATCCTCCAGGCGTGAATCAATCCTAGAAAGGTCAACAGTGGTTATCCAATGCAATGTCCCTCCAGAGGGTTCTATTACCTCACCTTTCTTATTTATAAATCTTGCGCCTAAGGCAGATAGCATACCAGCCCCACCATCATTTGTAGCACTTCCTCCCAGCCCTAAAATAATGTGTTTGGCTCCTTGATCTAATGCATGTAATATAAGTTCGCCTGTCCCTTTTGTCGTTGTAATAAGTGGGTTTCTCTTTTCAGTTGGAACGTGTTGTAATCCTGATGCTGCCGCCATTTCAATAAATGCTGTCTTCTTATCCTTAGACATACCATAAAAGGCTTGCACGCTCTCTCCAAGCGGCCCTGTCACATTAAGTGATATAATTCTCCCCATTGTAGCGCCAACAAGAGATTCAACCGTTCCTTCGCCTCCATCGCCAATTGGTACTTTAACATACTCTGCTTTAGGAAAAATTGCTGCAAAGCCTCTTTCAATAGCTTCACATACCTCTATAGCTTTCAGGCTTTCTTTATATGAATCCGATGCAATGACAACTTTCATAGTTACCTCCCTCTTATTCAATCCCTTTTTTTCATTTTAAACGATATACGGAAAAGTTTCCTTTTGGAGTGGAATTTAAACACAAAAAAAGCTTACATCATTTGATGTAAGCTTTCCCTATTTATATGGAGCCTAGCGGGATCGAACCGCTGACCTCCTGCGTGCAAGGCAGGCGCTCTCCCAGCTGAGCTAAGGCCCCTTAGTAATTAAGCGGAAGACGGGATTCGAACCCGCGACCCCAACCTTGGCAAGGTTGTATTCTACCACTGAACTACTTCCGCGAAAATGGTGAGCCATGAAGGATTCGAACCTTCGACCCTCTGATTAAAAGTCAGATGCTCTACCAACTGAGCTAATGGCTCGTAAATGGCTGGGCTAGCTGGATTCGAACCAGCGCATGACGGAGTCAAAGTCCGTTGCCTTACCGCTTGGCTATAGCCCATTAATATTTACTAGTATGGTTATCTTTTCAAAAAAATAAACCCTTTCAGGTTATTTTAAAGAAAATGGTGGAGGGGGGCAGATTCGAACTGCCGAACCCAAAGGAGCGGATTTACAGTCCGCCGCGTTTAGCCACTTCGCTACCCCTCCGACATTTAAAAATATATGGTGGAGGATGACGGGATCGAACCGCCGACCCCCTGCTTGTAAGGCAGGTGCTCTCCCAGCTGAGCTAATCCTCCAAAAGTGATGACCCGTACGGGATTCGAACCCGTGTTACCGCCGTGAAAGGGCGGTGTCTTAACCACTTGACCAACGGGCCAAAAAAAAATAAAAACTTTTCCCAAGCTTCCAACCGGGCTTGAACCGGTGACCTCTTCCTTACCATGGAAGTACTCTACCAGCTGAGCTATGGAAGCATAATGGCTCCGCAGGTAGGAATCGAACCTACGACCGATCGGTTAACAGCCGATAGCTCTACCGCTGAGCTACTGCGGAATAATATAAGCCTGGCAACGTCCTACTCTCACAGGGACAAGGTCCCAACTACCATCGGCGCTAGAGAGCTTAACTTCCGTGTTCGGTATGGGAACGGGTGTGACCTCTCTGCCATCATTACCAGACTTTTATCATTATACACATTCTTTTGAGAATGCCAAAAGGAATTTTAAATATATATTCCTTCAAAACTAGATAACATTTGCTTCATATTATATGGTTAAGTCCTCGATCTATTAGTATTCGTCAGCTCCACATGTCACCATGCTTCCACCTCGAACCTATCAACCTGATCAT